>DATLUO010000144.1 GCA_035533075.1 Pirellulales bacterium
GTACTTCCTTGTGCTCGCGGAGGTACTGCACCATTCGCTGGTCGTTGTGACTGGAAAAATCCCAGCCGTCGCGGTCCATGGTCACTCTCTTACGAGTGCAGAACCGGCAGTACATCGTGCAGACGTGCGTGGTGACCATCAGCACCCGGTCGGGATAGCGATGGGTCAGGCCAGGCACGGGCGAGTCTTTGTCCTCTTCGAGAGGATCTTCGAGTTCCAGCCCCGATTCGCTCGTCATTTCGGCCGTCGAGGGGACCGCCTGCAACCGGATGGGGTCGAGGGGGTCGTCGACGTCGATCAGAGAGAAGTAGTAGGGCGGGATGGCCAGTTTGTACTGGGCCTCGAGGGCTTCGAGGGCTTTTACGTCGGCGGGAGCATGAGGTAGGAGCTCCACGAGCTGAGAAGTGGTGCGGATCGCGTTTTGGCGTTGCCAGCGCCAGTCCTCCCAAAGTTCGAGAGGAACGTCTTTCCAAAAGGGGTGCCGACGGCAAGAACTTGGAGGCTCTTCAGGCTCCTCGAGCGTGACGCCAGAGGCAGTGGCCGCGAAAGAAACGGCGTCGAATTGGTTCATTGGGGTACGAAACCCTCCTCGGCTAGAATGTGCAGTCCGGCCGGCCACGGGCGTGGCCTAAAACAGTCGGATCTGCGTGCTTATACCACCGGTCGTGAAAACCGGCAAGTATTCTTAACACCAGAAAGCGAAAATTGTGTCGGACGGGTAGGGTTCAGGGTTCAGGGTTCAGGGTTCAGGACCATGGTTCGTGGCTGGGGTGAGCGTCACCTGTTTCGCGACGAAGGCTTTCACTTCATCGTAGCGCTTTTCCAGCCGCTCGTGCTCCTCGGCCAAGTCTTTCTTGAGCCACTCTAATTCGTTTCGACGGCGCGTCAAATAGGCTGCTTCATTCCGGTAGCGCTGGGCCATCCGCTCCCGCACGGCTGCCAGTGCCGAGTCGGTGGCGGCCGTTTCCAACGACCCGCACAACTGGGCCTGCAGCTCTTCCGCGGATGAACGCAATTCTAATGCCTCTGCGTGCATTAGCGAGACTTCCTCGCGAAATTCTTCGAGATCCAGCCGGCGTCGGTCGAGCTCCTCGCTGATGCGTATCAGGGCCTCTCGGCGCTGCTGCCAGACCGCTTCTGAAAGCGTAAGCTTGGGGTCGGCGAGGGAGATGGAACTGGAAGCGGCATCCTTTTCGCCTTTCGCTCCGCGAAAAGGCGCACTTTCGGGAGCCGCAGCTTCAGCCTGCGGAACGCCACGCAGCGCGTTCCCTACAGACGTGTCACCAGCCTCCGTCCTGAACCCTGAACCCTGAACCCTGAACCCTTCTTCGTGTGCGTCGAGGCGCGCCTCGCGCTCATTCAGCTCGTCGTTTCGCTGGACCAGCCAGAGGCGGGCCTCTCGCAGCTCCTGCTCGAAACCGGCCTGCCGCGCGTTGAGTTGGGCTTCGCGGAGTTCAAGTTCCTGCCGCCGCCGGTCGAGATGAGCGGCCAACTGATCGGCCTGCAATTGAAGCTGGACGGCGCCCTCGACACGCACCAGGTCGGTGATGGCCTGCTCGAACGGCATTTCGGCCAGCGGCGGCAAACGGGTCAGCGAGTCGCCAAGCGAATGCGCCGCATCCACGCGCGTCGCGGCGACGCCCAGGGAATTACCGCCTTCGGTCAGCTCGTTGAGCGCGATATCGCGGACTTGAGGCATGGTTCTCCGGGCCTGGCCGGGAACGAACCACCCGGGCCGCACAATCGTTAAAGTTTGCCGGTCACTACTATCGGCAGCGGCAACGGAGAAGTTTAACTGAAGGTCTAAGACCTACTTGACTGCGTCCAGAGCGCGTTGCAATTCTGACTTGGGTTTGACGCCGACGAAGGTATCGACCGGCCGCCCGCCCTTGAAGACCATGAGCGTGGGAATGCTGCTGATGCCGAATTTCTGGGCCGTTTCCGGGCTTTCGTCGATGTTGATCTTCCCTATCTTGACCGAGCCGGCGTACTCGCCCGCCAGTTCCTCGATGACCGGGGCGATCATCCGGCAAGGGCCGCACCAGGGCGCCCAAAAGTCGACGAGCACCGGCTGGGCCGAATCAAGCACGTCCGACTGAAAACTGCTGTCTGTGAATTCCGCGACATTGCCAGCCATTAGAATCGTCTCCTAGTCACTGCTCAGGGCCTATTGCAAAGTTACGGAATTATAGAGGGGCTGGCGGGGGTGTCAAATCGACGTTTATGCCTGTGAACCCGATTGGGAAGAGCCGCTCAGCCACGAGCTGGGTCGCGTTTTTCCTGATTCCGTCCGATCGGTTTCCGCTTCGGGCTGGGTGGAGTGCCGTAGCCCGCTTGCTCCGCAAGCGGAAGGGGCCACCGGCCGGCCGGATCTTGCTGTCGGGAACGTCGAAAAGCTGGAAGGCCGTTCCGCTCACGGAGTGAGCGGGCTACAAACGCCCTGCGTCGCCTTCGCCGCGCAGTGCCTGCCCGACGCCCTGGAAGTCTCGGCGCCGTCGATATCGCAGTGGGCCGCCAAGACCGTCCAATGGCTGATCGAGCGGTTATACGGTTACAATGGGTCCTGGCGGCTGCACGTCTTTTGCGTGCCGACGACCCAGCGGCACGTCACGCCGGCCCGTTGTCGCTATATCGAACAAGCCGTCGCCGACCTCTTGCGGAAAAAGCAGAGGCGGCTGCTGAGAACGTGGAATCGAGATCCCAAGCCGCTCGCCCTGCCCGACGAAGGGCTGCTGCAGCTCGCCCTGCGAACCTCCACGGTCGGTTACTGGTCGGCGATCGCTCCCGACCGATGGCACGATTTGCGGCGCTGCGTATCGCGGTTTCCGGGCGGGGTGGTGGAGGTGCCGGCCGACCGGCAGGCGCCGTCGCGGGCCTTCGCCAAGCTGGCCGAGGTCGAGTTGCGTCTGGCCAGACCGATTGTGGCCGGGGAAACGTGCGTCGATCTGGGAAGCAGCCCCGGAAGCTGGGCCTATTGGGCGCTTCGCCGGGGCGCGCACGTGGTCGCCATCGACCGCAGTCCGCTGCGCGACGACCTGATGCACAACGACCGTTTGACATTTCTGCAGGCAGACGCCTTTCATTATCAACCCGCGGAACCGGTCGATTGGCTGCTATGCGACGTGATCGCCTTTCCGTCCCGCGTCATTGAACTGGCAGAGCGGTGGCTGGCCCGCGGTTGGTGCCGTCATTTCTGCGTCACGATCAAGTTTCGCGGCCGGGGAGAGTATTCCAAGATCGACTCGCTCAAGGCGGACCTGGAGGCAGGCGGACACGACTTTTACCTGCGGCGCCTGACGGCAAACAAGAACGAAGTGACGCTGTTTGGGGCACGAAGTTGCTATAATGCAAAGCGAGATCGAGAATCGGAGCTTTTTGAGAGAACGCAGCCATGCCAGACGAAACGATTCCGAGTGCGCCGCCGGCCCAATCCATAGCCCGAGGAATCACCGATCTGGCGATCAACCCGCGGCAAAACACGGGGAGGTTTCGCGCTGCCGCGCTCGAGAGATTGAAGGCAAATATCCGGAACCAGGGCTCGAAATGTTCGAGCGACTCCTTATCCTTGAGCCATGCCAGCAGATCGATCTCCGCCTTAAGCAGCTCGCAAAAACTCAGCAGCGCCGCCTGCATTACGTCCTCATCAGAACCGTTGGGAAGGCCGTGCCGGCGAGCAGCGCCGCGCGCAGCCATCGATAGCATCATAGCGCCGCGCGGCAACGATCCGTTGATCACCGGCAAGCGACCGATTCCCTTGCTAGCTAGCGACGCGCACGGGCGTGCTTCAGCGGCAGCCAGGCCCCGTTTTCGGCACTGCTCGCCACACACTGCTGAATGAAAAACATCCCTTCCACGCCATCGTTGATGTTCGGGTAAATCGTGTCGATCTTCTCAAAGTCATTGCCCGTGGCACGCAGCGCCATGTTGTCGAAGGCGTTGCGGTAGACGTTGGCGAAGGCTTCGAAGAACGCTTCGGGATGCCCGCCGGGAAGCCGGCAGGACGCGGCCGCCGTGCCGGTCATGTACGCCGCGCCGGGGTTGCGAGTGTAAACGGCCAACGGCTGGCCGTTGCGGCGCACCAAGAGCTTGTTCGGATCTTCCTGACGCCACTCGATCGCCCCCTTCGTGCCGTCGACCTCGATGAACAGGTCGTTCTCGCGGCCGTGGCTGATCTGCGAAGCGGTGACGGTACACAAGGCGCCGTTTTCCAGGCGGATCACGGCGTGCCCGTAGTCGTCCAGCTTGCGGCCTTCGGCGAAAATCTTCAGATGGCAGCTCACCGTGTCGGGCAACAGGCCGCTGATGTAGCGGGCCAGGTTGTAGGCGTGCGTGCCGATGTCGCCGAAGCAGCCGGCGGCGCCGCTCTTGGCCGGATCGGTGCGCCACGAAGCCTGCTTCTGCGAATCTTTTTCGATCCGCGTGCGGAGCCAGCCTTGAATGTAGTTCGAGCGCACGGCGTTGATCTCGCCCAAGTCGCCCGACAGCACCATCTCGCGGGCCTGCCGGACCATCGGGTAGCCGGTGTAGTTGTGCGAGACGGCGAACACCACGCCCGACCGGTCGACCGCCCCGGCGAGGTCTTCGGCCTGCTTCAGGTCGAAGGTCAGCGGTTTGTCGCAAATGCAGTTGAAACCGGCTTCGACCGCCGCCTTGGCGATCTCGTAGTGCGTGAAATTGGGCGTGGCCACCGAGACAAAGTCGATCCGTTGCTCGGCGGGGAGTTTTTTTTCCGACTCGATCAGCTCCCGGTACGAGCCGTAGGCACGGGCGGCGGGGATATCGTAATCGGGGGCCGAGCTTTTGGCCTTGGCCGGATCGCTGGAGAGCGCCCCGGCCACCAGGGCGGCACGGTTGTCGAGCACGGCGGCCGTGCAATGCACGCGGCCGATAAACGCGCCTTGTCCGCCGCCCACCAATGCCATGCGAAGTTTGCGGTTCAATTCGCCGTTCGTCGCCATTATCGAGATCCTCAAATGCCGCCTGTACGTGCCGCCAAGCCAGCAGCATAAGAGAGCGGCCAGCGGCAGGCAAGCCATCGCCGCCACCTCTTTTTGCCGGCCGGCGCGTGAACAGGCTTTCGGAGCGATAGGCCGGTCGTTCCGCGGCACCTAGGCGGCCGGCTGTCGCTCGTCCTCGGGCTCGGGCTCGGCCAGACGGGGCAAGCCAAGCAGCGATTCCACGTCTTCGGCCAAGGCAGTCAATCGCCCGAACAGCCTCGCATAAAGCGTCGGGAAGCCGTCCAACATCGTACCACCGGCCGTCAAGACCGCGTTCCAGTCGTTGTCCGAGAAAGGTTGCGGAAGCAGAAACTCGGAAAGCGTGGGTTCGCCTTTGGCGTGATCGAAGGGGTAACGGACCTGCGACAGCTCGAACTGCAAGTGCCGAATCTGACGCGCCAGCAAGCTGATGTTTTTTTCCAGCGATCCGAGCAGCGTGGCGTTTTCGCGCTGGCCCTCCATGCGCGAAAAGAGTGCCCGGAGCACGCTCATGCGGTTGCGCAAGGCGAGCCAGGTGCCGACTTGCGCCCCGGCCACCGCCACCGCCGCCCGGACCCGCTGACCGTGTTCGATGCGTTCTTGAGCCTGAGGGATGCGGGCCGCCACTTTCTCCACCTGCACCAGTTCCAGCGCGCACCACAGCCGGCGGACCGCTAACTGCTCCAGCGGGGCAAGCTGCGGCGAAATCTGCTCCAACCGCGCACGGGACGCCGCACGCGCCTGCCGGGTGGCGTTGAGATCGACAAGCCGCTGCTTGAAATCGTCGGACTTGACGCGGATTTGCGCGGTCAACAGCGCGTCGGCCGCCTCGGCCTCCAGCCAATCGGTGTCCGCCTGATCGTACTCGGGAAACGCCGCCTTGTGGGCGGGCAGCCGATCGAGCATCGCCTGTCGGGCCTGCTTGAGCTGAGCGGCCAACTCGCCGGCACCGGTGCCCTCGGTCGTCGAAGCGGCTGGCAGACGCAACGGCCGCAGCAGGCTGAAGGTGCCTTGAAAGTATCGCTTCAGCGACTTGATGTCGTCGATCGTCTGTGCTTGCTTGGCCAAAAGCTGCTCCACCGGGTGCATGTCGGTGAGCTTGAATCCCTTGCCGAACAACGAACGATAGAGGTCGAACGTGCAGGTTCTGGAAAGCGCCGTGAAATCGCGGAACAGCGTGGCGGCGGGCAACTCGACGTGGAAAATGCCGGGCGCCTGCTCCTCCTGCGCCCGCTCGATGCGGTCGCGCGACGCCGGGTGCGTCGAAAACAGCCCGGTCGTTTCTTCGTCGACCGCCTTGTTGATCGATTCCAGGCCGGCGGGCGTGATTTGATCGACGTTGGCCACGATCAGCCGCGGCAGATCGTCGGCCAGCCGTCCTTCGCGGGCAAAATCGCCCAGGTCGGCGAAGGCGCCTTGCGTGGCGGCATTGAGGATTGCCATGCGGCGCGTCGACGACTCGAAGGAATCGCTGCCCGCCAGCCGCGCCTCGTAGCAATCGGCGTCGAACTCCATCTCCCGCATCAGAATGCCGCTGATCAGGTGCCCTAGCATCATCAGCATCCACAGTATCTTGCGCGTCAGCCAGACGAAGAGGCGGGCCATAAAGAAGATGATGCCGATGCGAATGTCGAGGCCCTGCGACCAGGCGACGAGACGCGCGTCCCACTCATCGCGTTCATAGACGACGCGCGTGAGCCAAAAGCTGACGCTGCGCACGAGGTAGCTCAAGCGCATGCCGGCGCCCTGGCTGAAATGGCCGAACTCGTGGGCCAACACGCCCGCGAACTGCCGCGTGTCCAGGCCGGCCACCAGCGGCAGGCCGATCGTCAGTACGAGATCGTTGCCGAGCATGCTCAACAGGCCGCGGCGAAAACTGGCCGAGGCGTTGACGTCGCAGTCGACATCGATCCGCGACGGCCGAGGTGCTCCGACCACTGCGCACACGCGGTCGACGAAGGCAAACAACAACGGCTCTTGATTGCGGTCGAGCGAGCGCGGCTTGCCGCGTTTGACCCGCCGGGCGAACAGCGGCTTGAACATGAAGAACACCAGGATGCCGCCGGCCAGCAGCGGCGCCGCATAGAGGATCACCGCCAGGACTGCCCCGCGGCCGCGGCCGGCGTGCAGCAAGGCCGTGTCGTGGACGGCGTGCAGGCCCAGTAGCAGGCAGACCAGGCCGATCACGGCCACGTAGGCCACCGGCAACAGGAGCATGAACACCAGCACCAGCGCCACGCTCAGCTTATAACCCAAGCCGACGCTGACCGGTTCGATCGATCCTTGGAAGGAGTCGAGAATGAACGGGCCGGCACTAACGACCTCTGCCTCCACGATGGGCGGCGCCTGCCTGATTGCGGGTTGATTTGTTTGCCTGACCGGCGACGGCCGTGGGGCGCCGGCGGCAGAAACCGGGCGGGCCGGCGCGCTGCGGACCTGCGCCGGTTGCCGGGGTGCCGCCGGCGCCGCACATGCCGTCGCTTGGCGCGCGGCTGGGGGCGGGGGCGCGGCTACGGGGGAGGGAACGACGATATCGCCCCGGCAGTTGGGGCATTTGCCGCGCTTGCCGGCATCGGCGTCCTTGGCTCCGAAACTCGATTGGCAGTGACCGCAAACCACAACGATAGGCATGCCCGGCTCCGTTCAAACCAGAAAAACGGTTGAACGCCAAGTTTATCCTGCCGCGGCCGGCTGACGCAATTCGGGGAGCCGGTTACTCCACCGCTCCCTGCACGCCGCCGGCGAAAAGCTCGTCTTCTTCTTCGCGGCTGATGAGCATTTCGGGCTTGTAGCCGCCCAGCGCCTTGTCTCGCAAAGCAATCAGGCCGAACACTACCACGAGCACCGACGGCAACATGCTGACGTAACGGAATGCCATCGCCGCGCCCTGAGCCTCCGCGCTTGCGAGCTCCGCCTGTTTTTCATCGGGCAAAACCTTGATCTTTTCGGGACCGATCTTCTCCGTCGTCGGAATCCCCGATAGACGCAACACCCAGTTCGATTCTTCAGCCACCACCGCTTCGGATTTTAGCGTCGGCGGCACCGCGGCCACCGATTCGCGGTCGTAGATGTACCCCATGACGGGAAGGACGGCCGCGATGGAAAGATTGCCGACGCAACCCATCAATCCCAGCAGCCAGGCGCCGCCGCGAGGGAACCGTTCGGCAGTGACTCCCAGCATCGTGGGCCAGAAATAGGCGATTCCCAGGCCAAAGATCGTCGCAAATCCAAAAACGGTGGCGGGCGTGGTCGCCGTGCTGAGCAGATAAAGCCCAATCCCGGACAAGGTGGCCGAGATCGTCAGCATGCCGACGGGCGACAAAGCATGCGCCAGCGGACCCGCGAAGTGCCGCATGCAGAACATGAGCATGCTCGTATAGATCAGCACCATCGTGCCCGAGAAGCCGCCGTGAGTGATCCGCGTGATCACGGACTCCTGCCACTGCTGCGGACCAAGCTCCGTGGCGGCCGTGAGCAACATGCAAAATGCCCACAGCAAAAACATCGGCCGGAACGTCTCGCGGAACATGTCGCCGGTCGACACGCCCGACGCGACGCGTTCCGTCTCCGGGAACTTTTGCGTCATGCAAAGGATAAAGTAGATCACGCCGGGCACGGCGATCAATCCCATCAGCACCTGCCAGTCGTAGCCGAGTCCGTCGATTTTGATGAAACCCAAATCGAGTCCTTTGCCCAGGTATCGAGCAACCAACCCGCCCAGCACGAGGCCGCCCGGCCACCAGGCGTGCAAAACGTTCAGATAGTGCGTCTTGCGGTCCGGGAACAAGGTCGCCGCGAGAGGATTGATGGCGATTTCCACGAGGCCGTTGCCACACCCGGCTATGAACGTCGATCCGAACAGCACCCCAAAGGCCCAATCTCCATGAGGCGCGAAAATCGTCCCCAGTACGCCGAGCATGTGGCAAGAAAAGGCAAGAAACAGGATGCGCTTCATGCCAAGCAGATCGCAGAGCGGCGCCCCCAACAACATCGAAGCCGCCATGCCCCAAAACGCGCCGCTGGCGATCCACCCTAAGTCTTCTTTCGATTGCCCAAATGCCACTCCCAAATCGGGCAGGATGTCGCCGCGGATGATGAATGTAAAGGCTGACGTAATCAGGGCAATGCAGCTTGCGACAAACAGGGTCCGCGGGTTCATTCAATACTCCGACCGGGAAATGGGGATGGGTGGCTAAGCGGGACGGCTTTTTAACTCGAAAATTGGGAGCCTTCGAGTATAACCCCTGACCCCCGCAAGACAAATGAATTGGGCATGGGGTAGTGGGTCATTTTTGAAATGGGTATTTTCCCGTGGGCGCTATGCCGTTATCATCCAACAGCATGAAGCTGCCCAAGTTCCAGTCCGGCGTGAAGGCCCTCCTAGCAGTGATGCTGCTCGTGGCCGTTGCTTGTGCCGCATGGCCGCGCCTGCAACCGTTCGGTTGCTTGGAATCGGGCTTGAGCAAGGGCAACTTGCCAGGAACCGAAAAGATCTACGTTTGGCGGAACGGACTCGCGATCGCGGTCACGAAGTTTTCCGGAGAATGGCCATCGTTTCAGAGACGCACGGACATTGATGTGGAGGAACTGCTGAAGGACGAAGAAGAGGCACTTCGAGAAGAGGCAGAACAAGCGCGAGCCGACGCCCCTCAGAAAACTAGATGACTCTTGTTGGGCACCGCGTAAGACACCATACTTGGGCTATGCCTACCCGCCCAAGCAAGAAAGCGACGTCCATCACGGTGGGCCGGCGCTCGCAAGCTCGCTTGCCCCACCTTACGACTGCGGTACAAAACTGGGATAACTTCCAGGACGCCGCAAGCCCAAGTTTTCACCGGCCCAGCTTCTGCGCCAGCCACCGCCAACACCTCAATTCCGACCGCGTGAAGTAGAATGATTCTTCATCGCCGTGCGGCGGGGCGGTTTCGACGCGAGCCAGGGTCGCAACGCGGAGGCTTCCAAGCGTGCCGAAAACCGCTGGGCGCCTTCGGGCAGCATGTGGTGCCCGTCGCAAAACTGGTCGTCGGAGCACCATTCGCGGCAGTTGAAGACCGCCACACCATGCTCGCGCTCCAACTCGTCGAGCCACCGCTCGAGCATCGTCAATGCCTGCGCGGGATAGCCTTGGCGGAACCGCTCGCACTCCGGCATCAGCAACAGCGCCGGCTCGATCTGCTCGCGACGGCAGAGGTCGAGCAGCTCGATGATCGCCCGCCGCGGCGCGGCGCTGATGGCGAACTCGCGGAGGTATTCGACGTAAAGACCGGTGCTCCATTCTTCCATCGCCCGACGATTGGCCTCGTCGGTCGGCCGCACCGGGAACTGCGACCAGCCCCAGGCGTCGGTCTGCCGCGTGAGGTTCAGGTCGGTGCGTTCCAGTTCCGTGAGCAGGCAGGGGGCGAGGCTGCCGAGGATATGCCGCCGGTGCGCGTGCCACGGAAGGCATCGCGAGCGAAACCAGTCGAGATAAAGTTGCCGCGGCCCGTCGGCATATCGGGCGACGACGCCCAGATCGGCCCAAGTGAGCCGTGCGACGTCGCTCAGGCCCGGCTCGAAAAAGGGAAAGTTCTGGTGCAAAAGCGGCGGGTGGATTTCGATCAACAGCCGTCGCGGCCGAATCCCCTCGGCCAGCAGGCGGTGCAGGCAGACGAGTTCTTGAATCGGCCCCTGCCCGGTCAGGGCCAAGTTGAACTGCCAGCCGGCGTCGTTCCTCGCTGAATCGCCGCCGGCAGCGGGCGAAAAGCCGAAAGCGGTGCGCGAAGTTCCCAGCGCCACCAGGGCGGGCTGACCGCCGCACTCGGCATAGAGCCGCTTGAGCAGGGCCAGCTTTCGGCCATATTCAGGATATCGCAGGCCCGGCAGCAACGAATCGGCGGCCATCGCCAGCGCGGCCTGCAACAGCACAAACAGCGATGCCCCCCATAAAACAGCCACGCGGCCACGAGTCGATAGCTTTCGCGCAACCATACGCTGCCGTGTTCGGGAACGGATGCGCGCACGATTCGGCGCATCGGTGAGCCGCGAAGTGTAGCGGATCGAGCAGGGCGGTCAATGTCGCTATACTTCACGCGGCCAAGAATGAGACATTTTTCCGCGAGCAGAAGCGGTGGCTGGGGCAGAGCTTGGCCAGTTACAGGCTGGCGCCCTTCAGCGGCGTGGCGGCCAAGTGATGCCCCGGTTGGGCGCACCGGGGCATCGCCTGGCCGCCGAGATGAACGAAGTGCCAGCCTCCACCCGGCCAGGCTCTGCCCCAGCCACCGCCAATGTCTCATTCTCGGCCGCGTGAAGTAGAGCGTCATCAATTTGACGGCGCGCGAGGAGAAAGTCCGGGGGCTGTGGTATTTACGGAAGTCATTCGCAAACTTAAGCTTTTGGTTATCTTGGGGTGCTGCCCGCGTCCAATGGCGTAGGGTTTGCGTAACCGTCGTCGTGCCGCGGAGGAGCACGTCGCCGCCGCGGACCGGCAGAGAGAGGCTTCCGATTACTTGGTTCGGCTGCCGGAGAATGACCGATGCGAAATGTGTGGATGATGGTCGCGGTGCTCTCGCTGACCTGCCCCGCGAGTGCGGCGGAGGGCGACGCGCGCGGCGATTTGCGGCCGCAGATCGAGCGGCTGTTGACTTTGGCGAGCGAAGTCTCGGCCAAGCACATGCAGGAGACGGAACATTACTATCGCTCGTTGCGCGCCGCCAGTCGCAGCGATTGGCTGCTGCGGTATGCCTACGCAGTCGCGCTGATTCAGCAAAAGCGACTGCACGAGGCGGCAAAGCTGATCCAGGAGCTGGGCGAGGAACACCCCGATGATTTTGCGGTTTGGCGGGGCAAGATCTGGCTGGCCCTGACGTTGGGCGAACGGTCGCGAGCATTGACCGAAATCGAGCAGCTTGCCAGCCACGCGGCGGCCCATCAAGCGGCTGAGGCGGAACGACTGTCCGAGGTGGAGATCGCCGGGTTCTTTGGGTCGGTCTGCGGGTTCCTGTCGGGACCATGGTCGCAAAAGGTGCCTGCGGCCGACGCGGAGCAGATCGAGAAACGTTTGCGGGCGGCCTTCGACGACAAGTCGCGGTCGGCGTTCGACCGGGCGAAGGCCGGGGTGATCGATCGTTTTGACGCCCTCCGCGCGGCATACGAGGAGAAAGAAGAGAAAGAGCTTCAGACGAACTCGCAGCAGCTCGAGGCCGAAAAGCAGTCGGTAGGCCGCGCCGCTCAGGAATTGGGCGACAAGCAGCAGTCGATCAAAGACAAAGAAACGAAGCGGGCCGAAGATGCCAAGGCGAAAGTGGCCGACATCGACGAGCAACTGAAGAAGGTCGGCCAGCAACGGGACGCGCTGCTGCAACAAATTGCGCCGCTCGAAGCCCAGCGGGTGGCGCTAGTGGCGCAGCTTATGCCCGAAGGGCTGTTTCTCCCCACGCGCAACCTCCACCTCCACGCTTGGCAAAAGGTGGCCGCACGCCAATTCGCTGCATTGCACAATCGCCAAATCCGGATTTTGCTCGCGCCCCTCGTGACGAAGCTGACGTCGCTGGAAGGGCAAGTCACGTCGTTGAACCTGCAGGAACAAGAACTGTTCGCGGCCCGCGGGACGACGCAGATCAAGTATCAAGCCGACGTTGGCAAGCTGGTGGAAAAAGAGAAGTCCTTGCAAAAAGACGCCAAACGCTTGGCCTACGACGCCAAGCGGCTCAAGTCGAAGTCGGCCGCCAGCAGTCCGCGCCTGCGGGCCGAAATGGCGCATTTGACGCGATTCAGCACCTACGTGCCGTTTCCTTTCGAGCGTGAGAAAGCTCGGCTGCTCAAGGAAGCAAAGCCGCCGGCGACAGATAACCCATGACACAAGGATCCCGTTATGACTTTCCGGAAACCCTGGCAAGCCCCACGTTGTTCTCTGGCACTCTTGAGCCTGCCAATCGCCGTGATTTCGGGGGCGTTCTGGCTGCTCGTGGTTCCCGCGTCGGCGGCCATCAAGCCGAATCCGCACGCCGCGGCGGCGGTGCAAAAGACGCTGGCGGCGGAACCGAAAGGCGGTGCCGCCTCACGCGATCAGCAACTCGCCAAGGTCATCGAGTCGGCGCCCGATTATTCGCCGGCGCGATGGGCGGCGGGCTATGTCGAGCAGGACGGAAAGTGGATGAAATTCGATTCCCTGCCCGAAGGCGACGCGAAGAACGAAAAGGTCGTCGAGTATCGGCGGCTGCGCGACCAGGCTCCCGATACCGCCGAAGGTCAGTTGAAGCTGGCGAACTGGTGCCGTCAGCACAGCCTGAAAGAGCAGGAACGCGCCCATTTGCTGCGTGTTTTGGATTTTGAACCCAACCGAACGGACCTGCGAGAGCGGCTGGGCATGGTCCACGTCGGCGGCGTGTGGATGCTGCCTCGCGAGGCCCGCCAGGCTGCCGCGCGGGGCAAGCAGGCGGTCGCCGATCTGAAGCACTGGCTGCCGAAGGTCGAGAAGTTCCGCGCGGCGCTCGAGGGTCCGGCCGGCCGAGTGCGCGACCTGGCCATGGAACACGTCAGGGCCATCCGCGATCCATCGGCCATTGTGGCGTTGGAGACCGTCTTGGCCCCGTCGAGCGACGACGCCGGGGCGGCGGTGGCCGACGCGTTGGCCGCCATGAAACGGCCCGAAGCCTCGATTGCCTTGGCGCGCCTGGCCGCGTTCAGCGAGTCGTCGGACACCACCGACGCCGCCCGTGCGAAGCTGAAGACGCTGCCCAGGGACCATTTTGTGCCGGCCATGTTGGCATCGCTGGTGGTGCCAGGCGCGACGCAAACGACCATCACCTCCGACCGCTACGGCCGGTTGTTATTCCAGCAGGCCTTCGCCTATGAAGGCGCCGACCGCAAACAGGTCGCGGTCTTCGACAACGTCTATCGCATCTATTCGGCCTACGGCCGTAGACGCCGAGCGGGAAGCGATGGTGTTTTAGCCGCCAGCGCCTTGGGTAGTGCGGAAACTGCCGGGCGATCGATCGCCGCCGACGCTCAGAACCGCCGGATCGAACGCACCAACGCTCGCATCATCGACACCTTGCGCGACGTGACCGGCCAGACGCTCTCGGCCGATCCACACGCCTGGTGGCAATGGTGGAACGACGTCAACGAAATCGTGCCCGTGGGCGATAAGCAGACGGATGTGACGTATGTCGTTGAGGAAAGGGCGCTGCCCAGTTTCGAAACTAGGGCTAGGCCGCACTGTTCCTGTTTGATCGCCGGCACGCCGATTTGGACCGACCGGGGACTGGTGGCGGTCGACAAGATGCAGGTCGGCGACCGGGTACTGGCTCAGGATCCGGCTTCCGGAGAGCTGTGCTACAAGCCGGTGCTGCGCACGACCGTGCGGCCGCGCGCCCCGCTGATCCATATTACGCTGCCCGACGAGACGATCGTGGCCAGCGGCGGCCACCCTTTCTGGGTCGCCGGGCAAGGCTGGGTGAATGCCAGCCATTTGCAGCCCGAGATGCTGATCCATACGGTCACCGGCGCGGTGCCGATCGAGAAAGTCGAGCTGGAAGAGAATGGCAAACAGCCGGTCTTTAATCTCGTCGTGGAAGACTTTCACAATTATTTCGCCGGCAAATCGCACCTGCTGTTGCACGACATCACGCCGCGCGAGCCGACGCTGGGCCCGGTGCCGGGCTGGCAGGAGTAAGCCGGGCTGTTTTTGCAAGCCGGGCGGCGTCTTGTATGATGAAGCGAAGCGGTGATCCACGGCGGTCGTCCCCTGACAACGGCGGGCTCGCACCTTGAACCATTTCGATTCTTATGCACAGTGGTTGGGAATCCCCGCCGACCGGCGGCCGCCCAACCACTACGAATTGCTTGGACTGAGCAGCGGCGAAACCGATGCGGCCCGCATTCACACGGCCGGGCTGGAGCGCAGCGCCAAGGTGCGCCGCTATTGCCTCGGCAAGCACGGGGCCGAAGCGACGCGGCTGTTGGGAGAAATCGCCACGGCCTTTGACTGCCTCTCCGACACGGCGGCGAAAGCCGCTTACGACCAAAAGCTGTTTGGCCACGAAGTCGGCGAGGCTGCACACGACTTGCCGCCCGTGCGGCACGATCTGTCAGGTAGGGCGGGACCAGCGAGCTTGCGAGCGCCGGCCCACCAATCCGAGGGCCATGGCGGGCCGGCGCTCGCAAGCTCGCTGGTCCCACCCTACGCGCACCGTCTGCCGCCGCGCTCGTTTGCCTGGCTCAGGCGGCGTCGCGCGGCCGCATCGTCCGGCCCGGCCCGCTTCACCTTTGCCACAGTCTTCTTGTTGGCAGCGACCTATGGGGTGGTCTGGTCGGCGCGCCATAACCCCGCCAGGCATACACATCCGGCGTCGTCTGCCGCGCAAGTACGGCCGCCGGCCGCACCGATTGAAAAGCCGGCTGGCGCCCGGCCGGTGGAGCGCGCCGAGATTGCTTCGGCATCCAAGTTTTCCGACGACCGCGCGCCCGGATCCGTCGCCCCGCCAACGGTCGTTGCAACAGCGGTCGTCGACCGCTCGGAGACGAAGCCCGATGACGGCCAGCTGGCCGATGGCCCGGTGGAACCAACGTCAGGCGATGCCCAGCTCAAAGCAGCGGCAACGGACAGCGGCCGTGCGGTGGCGAAGGCAGCGGCCAGGACGGCGAATTTGCCGGCTCAACCGAACGAGGCGCCGGCGAGCGACGCGCCGTCGCCACCGGCGGCTGCAGTCTCAGCAGCCACGAAGGACGCCTTGCCACCATCCGCCGCCGCGCCTCAGCCGGGCCTCCGGCAAAAAGCAGATGCCCCGCCTTTCAGCGTCGTCCAAGTCACGGGCACGGAGGACATGGAGTTCGAAGATCCTCAGGCCGATTTTGGCAAGGCCTGGCGCTCGGCAACACGCGGCGTGCCGGAGGTGCTCGAACTAACGTTTGCGCAACCGGTGAGTGCGCTCTACCTGCGGGTCTTCGAAACGCCCTTGTTTGCCAAGGTCCAAAAAGTCGTTCTCTACCCTGACGCCGGCCCGCCCATCGTCATCAAGCCGGTGCAGCTTTCGTTTGACGCGGAGAATCATGTACGAACTTGGAGCCTGGGCGAAGTCCGGCCGCCGAGCAGGAGAGCGGCTATCACGTTCCATCCGACGACCGAAGGCTTTGTCGAGGTTGACGCCGTGGCGTTGCTCGATCGCCAACAGCAGCCGTATTATCCCGTCGGGGCGCGGGCCACGAGCAGTGCCGTGGCGGACGACCCCGACGTGGTCGACGAGCGCGGGCCGTCGGTCGCCGATCGAATCGAGGCGGCGAATGCCCCGCCCGCCCAGGGAGACGACGTTCTCGACAAAGCCGATGAGGTGGCGGCACAAGTGCAGCTCGATAAAGCCAGAAGCACGCATATCATCAATGATTACGTGCTCATTCTCAAGCACTATCCGGAAACGCAATCGGCCGTAGCCGCGGTGCGCGACTTGGCGCAGATGCGTCAGGCGCTTTGGCGCACCGGCAAGTGGCGCGTGATCATGGACGCCTTCGATCGCTTGGGGCAACACTCCCCTGATTCGGACGCGGCAAAGCTGGTGCCGCAAGCGTTGAGGGAGGCTGATTTGCCATCGAGCAGACCAACGCGCGCTCGGGCACCTGGGCGGCGCTAAAAACTACGGAGCGAATCACATCTTATGCGGCGGAAACCGACCCGATTGATTCACCTGGCCTCGTTGGCGGGCGCGCTGGCGCTGGCCGGCTTGCTCGGCGCTACGCCGGCCGGCGCGCACGGCTGGCACAACGCCGCGCTCACCACCTCGTCGCTCGAAGAATGGTTGGGCGACGTGCAACGGGCAATTCCCGACATCTTGAAGCGGGCCACCGAAACCGAGCTGCACGCCGGACGCGGACTGGAAGACCTGAAGAAACAACGGCCTGGCAGGGGACAGGCCAGGCCCGCTGCGCCCGCCCCGCAGCGGGGCCGGCAGATCATCTCGCAGTTGACACCTCAGCAACAAGAGTTGTTGGGCCGCAAGGCCGAAGACGCCCTGGAGGCGCTGGCCTTCATGGATCCGGCCAATATCTTTCCGGAAGAGTTTCCGCGGTTCGATCTGAGCAAGGTCTCCCAGTATCGCGAGACGGCGGTGAAGCTGTTGAGGTTGATGGGCCCCGTCGGCACGCGGGCCGTCATTTCAGAGCTGCGGGCCGAGCTGATGGGCATGGGCCGCTCGCAAAAGGCGACCGATTATCGCGTCAACCCGGCCCGTTACGGTGCCTTGCTGGCTCTCCTCTATGAAGGCGTGTCGGTGGGTGAAGCCGATGCCGAAGACGTGAACAGCCTGCACATCGCGACAAAAGGAGCGAAGCCGCCACCGCTGGACGCCCTGGCCCGGCTGGTCGAAGAAACCTTGACGGCCGCCGAGGCGAGCCGCGACACCCTGCCGAAGCTGGCTGACCGGCTGATCGCCCCCGGCGATGCGCGGCTCAAGGAGCTATTGCTGGCGGCGCTCGAAAAACGGCTGCCGGAGGCGACCATCGACGAGCTTGCCGAGCTGATGCAGCATGTGGAAGGCTCGGTGCGTCAAAAGGCCACGCTCGCCCTGAGCAAGCGGGCCGACGAATTCAGCGTCGCGCAGCTCATCGATCTCGAATCGAAGTTGCTGAATAAGAATGTGCAAATCAAGCGGACTTTCTATGAGATCTTTCGCATGCTCATGCCGAAGGCCACGGGCGAGGAGCTGCTGGCGCTGGCCAAGCAGGATGACTTGGCCGTGAGAGCGTTGGCCCAAGGCTTTCTGGCCAAGAGCATTCATTCGCAGAGCGTCGCCGGCCTGCTGGACATGCAGCAGTTGTTTGCGGGCGATCCGCTGGCGCGGACGATTGCCGCCGAGCTCACGAAACGCAGCCCCAAATACGCCGACGTCAAAGACCAGCTTGAACAAATCATCGCGTTCCTCGGCTCGACCGACGCCGAAACGGCACGGGCGGCCGAGCGGCAGGCGGCCAACGCCTTTCAGCGCGCGCCGATTCGTGAATGCTTGCGCTGGTTGGCGACCGACGACGACCGTTTGCAAAAGCTGATCTGGAAGCAGATCGACGGCCGGATTGCCCGTGCCGATGCGCAACGCGAAAGCGGCTACCGGCAGGTGGCGTTCGAGGAGCTGGCCGACGATGACGTCGAGCGCGGCAGCCGCCTGGCGGCCATCGAGTTGATCGAGCGCCTCGCGGACCCCGCGTCGGCCGGCCTGTTGGTCGACGTGCTGCCGAAGCTGCCGCGCGAGCTTTGGCCGCGGAGCGGCGAGGCCCTGCGCAAGTTGACGCGGCAAGATTTTGGACCGCGCCCCGGCGACGGGGCCGCCGAGCTGAACGCGGCCTTGGAGAAGTGGCGGGCTTGGCTGAGCGCACGGAGCAAGCAATGAAAAACAAGGTCGACGGTAGACAGGCGTCAGACAATTGCCAATTTGCAATTTGCGATTTGCGATTTGCAATCTTCCCTCCCCGTCTGCCGTCTGCTGTCTACTATCTACCGTCTACCCGAAGGCGACGTCATTATGACCCCCACGCATTCCGCAACACCACCTCAGCAAGCCCCGGTCCCGACCGAGGCTAGCGAGCCCGAATCGCCGCGACCGCCTTCGGCCTGGCGACGGTTCTGGCACCGCTATTCGCCCAACGGCGAGTTTCCGCTATCGAGCTGCTCGTCGTTGGCGATTCACGTCTTGCTCGTGCTGTTGCTGCTTCTGATGGCCAAGGTGCTCCAGAAGCATGAGCGGGCGGCGCCGGGCGTCGATGTGGTTGTGGTGGGCGACGGGCCTGAAGCGGCTGCTGGCTTGCAAGCGGGTGGACCGGGCGAGTCATCCGCCCTGGCCGAGACTTCGCCCACGGATTCGCCCCAGCCGGCCGACTTGGCCGAACTGCCGGCCGAGCAACTGCAAACGAACGTCGCGGCGTCTCCTTCGACGGCGTCGCTGGTGGCCGACGACGCGGTTTCATCGGAAGTCTCGCAGGCGGCGCAGCGGGCAGCGCAATCGGCGGCAAGGGCACGGGAAGGTCTGGCAAGGGCAAAAGAGCGGCTGCGGAAGAACATGAGTCAGGGCGGCGGCGGCACGGCGGTCGGCGGGAGCGGCAACGCCGCCGCCGGCAATTCGCCGGGCGGAGGCGGTTCAGGCGCCACCGGCCGCGCTGCCCGGCCCGGCCGTTGGATCCTCCGCTTCCGCAGCGTTTCGGTCGAAGACCTGCTGGCCCAATACGCGGGGCTGGGCGCGGAGCTGGCATTTCCCACGCAAGGCGACAAATTTCGCTTCTTTTACAACCTTACATCGCGGCCGCCGCTGTCGCGGATGCAGGGTCTGGAAAAGGAGACGCGGCTCTATTGGCAAGAAGCCAATCCACAGTCGCTTACCGGGCTGACGCAATATCTGGGCTTGCCGCTGGTCTCTTACATGCTGGCGTTCCTGCCGCAAAACGTCGAAGACCGAATGGCCCGCATGGAAGAGGCCTATGCCGGCCTGAAGGAAGACCAGATCGCCAGCACGACCTTCGAAGTCGTCCGCCGCGGCGGCGGGTATGATGTGCAGGTCGTCGAGCAGAAACCGAGGTAAACCTAAAAAGACACTGCCGGATGGCAACCGTACGAACTATGCTGGAATCGAGCCCAGAAGCGTCTGCGACCGGCAAGTAACCTAGGACTATCGATGAGCATCTCGCACATCATTGAAGCGAACGGGCCGTTCTTCACGATCATCTTCACCGTCGTGAGCCTGGCCAGCATGACGGTCGTCTTCTGGCGCTGGTGGTTGAACTATCACGCCAAGACCGACCTGGCCGATTTTCTCGGCCGCCTCGAGCCGGTGCTGGAAAAGGAAGGCGTCGAGGGGGCGATTCGTCTCTGCGATGAAGAGCCGGGCATCCTGCCCAAGCTCTTCACCACCGCGCTGCAAACCGGGCCGGAGGGCAAGGTCGCCACGCGCAGCGCGTTGGCGAACCTGATCGAGCTGGAGATTCTGCCCGACTTGAACTTCCTGCTGCCGCTGATCCTGGTGCTGGCCAAGCTGTCGCCCATGCTGGGGCTGTTGGGAACGGTGTGGGGCATGATCCTGGCGTTCGAGAAGATTGCCGGCGCCACGAAGGTCAACCCCAGCGACCTGTCGAACGACATCGGCATGGCCCTGTTCACCACGGCGGAGGGCCTGCTGATCGCCATTCCGCTGATCTTTGCCTACACCATGTTTCGCGAGCAGGTCAACCGTTTCGAGCTTGACTTGCAGCGCGGCGCTCAGGCGGCGATGAATCTGGTGGCCAAGATGGGAAAAAAGTCCGTAGTCAGTGGTCCGTAGTCCGTTGCCACGGACCACGGACTACGGACCACCGACCACAAACAACGGACAAATGGCAGACATACTGGATCTGAAAGTCGTCGCCCTGGGCCGCGTTTACCGCCGCGTTGGGCTGAGCAAGCTGGTGAGCTGGGCGATGGAAGGACGGATCGCCACGGCCGATCTTGTTTGCGCGACGGGCAGCGACCGGTGGCGGTCGGTGCTCGATGTGCCGGAGTTGGCGGCCAGCTTGCCGCAAGGCGTGGCGCGTGCCGGCGCTGCGGCGGAGGAAGAGGACGCCGAGTTCGACGTCGACCAGGCGAGCCAATGGGTGGCCCAGCGGCCGCGGCGTCGCCCGGAAGAGGCCGAGATGGACATGACGCCGATGATCGACGTCACCTTTCAACTCTTGATTTTTTTCATGCTCACCAATCACCTGGCCAATCCGGCGCCGACGCTCCTGCCCGAAGCCGTTCACGGTCGGGGCGTCGACGCGGAAGGGCGGCAGGCGATCGTCATCGACGAGCACGGCGACTATTATCTGGGCGACACGATCAAGCCCGAAGCGAAGGCCACGTCGCTCGACGCGCTCGTCGACGAAGTGCGGCTCAACGCCCGAGCCGCCGGGCAGCCGCTCGACGTGATCGTCAGCGCGCACCGGAGCGTGAAGTACGTCCGCCTTCGCGAGCTCGTCGAGCGGTTGGGAACGGTTTCGAACTTGGGGAAGATATTGATAGGAGTAGAAGAGAAACAATGAGCAGCCGTAAGGTCGGAACAGTCCGGCACGCCGGCACAAGCGGTGGCCGGGGCAGAGCTTGGCCGGGCGGGGCTGGATTTGCCAACACGCCCTGCGGCCAAGCGATGCCCCGGTAACAGCACCACCGGGGCATCGCTGGCCGACGGCGTTTTGGGGACTGCACGACCCCGACCCGGCCAGCTTCTGCCCCAGCCACCCCCCTGAACCCTGAACCCTGAACCCTGAACCCTCTCATGTGGCGCGTTCGCACCGAAGACGATTCCGGCCCGGGCCGCCAGGTCCGCTTCGAGCGGCTGGCGCGGGGCATCGAAGACGGAGTCTGGAGCGAGACCGACCAGGCCCGCGGCCCCAACGACGCCGATTGGCGGCTGATCGGCGAGCACCCCGAGCTGGAAGAACATCTTCCGCCCGCGCCGCCCTTCAAAGCGGGCGAACGTGACGAAGCCGAGATGGACATGACGCCGATGATCGACGTCACGTTCCAGTTGCTGATTTTTTTCATGATCGCGGCCACCTACGTCGTGCAAAAAACGCTGGAGCTGTCGGCGGCCCAGGCCGAAGAGGCGCCGGCCGCGGTCACCCTGTCGCAATTGGCCCAGGACAACATCATCGTCAAGGTGGCCCGCGACCGGTCGGTATCGGTCGACGGCGTCCCGGCCGCGATCGACGGCCTGACCGACGCGCTCCGCCAGGCCGCCCGGCGGCGCAAACGGGCCACCGCCGAGCTGGTGCTCGACGTGGACGATGAGGTCGACCATGAAACCGTGGTCAAAGCGATCGACGCCGCGGCGGGCGCGGAAATTGAGAAGGTTCATTTCGTCTCGCGTGGCCGCTCCACGCCTGGTCCGCGATCGCCGGGCAAATCGACCGCGCCCGGCGAAGAGCCGCCGCTCGACTTGCCCGGCGGCCTGTCACCCACAAAATGATTGCATGGCACCACGTCCGGCCGACTCCGAATTGATCGACGTCGCATGTCCCGCATGCGGGGAAGTGTACCATTTGCGGCCCGATTCGGTCGGCAAGTACCTGGAGTGCTTCAACAAGCTCTGCCGGCGACGGTTCAAGATCGAGCCGATCGTCGCCGGGGCGGAGGCCGTCGAAGCCAGTAGTCTGGAAGTGCTGAACGCGGCGCCGGTTGAGATGGAACAGCCGGTCGAGAGCGTGAAGGCAACCGCGGTGAATGCCGAGGCGGCTGACGAGGTGCCGCCGGTGCAGATCCCGCCAGCCAAGCTTGCCGCGTCGCCGGCGGCGATCAAAGCACCGAGCTTGCTTCCGGCGCCCGTCTCTACGGCCGTGGCGCCGAATTCCTCGTCGATTTCTTCCAGGCCCGCGGACGTGCCTCAGGCGGAGCAGCCCGATGCGGCTCCGTCGGCGGCGCCGCCGCACCCGCGGTCGCGGCGCCGCGGTCCGCCGAGGTGGGCGGTGAGGCTGGCGGTGATCGGTGCTGCGGCGCTGGGGGTGCTGGCAAGCTACGTCGGCGTCTTGCAGTTTCAAGAATGGTCGAAAAGTCCCGAAGAGGAATGGAAAAAAGCCCAGGCCCTTTATCAGGACCATAAATGGGACCATGCCCGAGCGGCGCTGGCCAAGTATGTCGAGCGGTTTCCTCAGGCGCCGCAGGCGGCGACCGTGCCGTTCTTTCTCGATATGTGCGATGCGGGCAATGAGGTCTTCTCTCCGACCGGTGACTTGACGCGCGGCATGGCGGCGCTCGATCGGCTGTTTCGCTCGCACCGCGACAGCCCGGCCTACCACGATTATGCCGGCGACCTTTTCCAGGCGCTGGGCCGGCTGATCGAGCGATCGGTCGAGCGGGCCAGGCAACTGAGCGAACTGGCAGAACTGCAGCGGGCGAAAAAGGCCGCCGGCGATCTCGATCGGGCGCGCCAGGCCCACGAGTTGTTGCGCACGGTCGCCGAAGCGATGAAGGATGCGTGGGTGCCCGAACGCGTGCAAAAGCTGGGCGAAAGCGTCGACGAAACAGCCCGAAGCGTGAAGCTGAATCTGACGCGCATTGAGATCGTCGCGAATTTTCGCCGCGTGCCCGGCTTCCCGCTCGAAGGCGACCTGGGGAGCGTTTATGCGCGCATCGAAGCGTTGCTGCACGACGAACCGGAGTTGGCCGACGACCCGCGGATTCTCAAGGAACAGTCTTTGGCGCATCGCTCTGAGTCGGCCCGCGTGCGTTATCGGCCGTTGCCCGCCGACGATGCGGAAGCGGCTGCCGTCGGCGAGACGGCCGCGGGACAGACCTTGGCCATCGTCTGGCAGCCGAGCGACGACGGCGGGCCGGCCGCCCCGGCCGACGACGCCTCGGCGGTCGTCGTGACTCTGGCACAAGGCGTATTATATGCGTTCGATGCCGCCGGCCGGCCGCGTTGGGCGCGACGCCTGGGACTCGACGTCGATTGTTTGCCGGTGCGGATGCCCGCCAGCGCCACGTCGGGCGAAGTGCTCATCGTGCGGTCGAGCGCCGAACAGTCCGTTTTGGCGCTCGACGCAACGACCGGCGCCGAACGTTGGCGTTTCGCGGCGCCGGCGGCCATGACCGCACCGCTGACGCTCGTCACCATTGCCGACCAAGGCGGCGGCAAGCCGCTCCTGCGCGGACTGCTGCCGACCGCCGACGGACGCATTCACGTGCTCGAACCGGTGCTCGGCAAGCGGCTCGGCTATTACGAGGTCGGCTGGCCGCTGACGGTCGGCGGCGCCTACGATCCCGTCACGCGGCGGATCTATTTCGCGGCCGACTTCGATCGCGTGCTGGCGATCGACCCGGCGGCCATCGACAACGGCAAACAAGCGGCCTGCTCGTCGGTCTTGTTCGCCAGACACGCCAGCGGTTCGCTGCGCAGCGGGCCGCTGGTCGTCGGACCGTATCTGGTGTTGATCGAAGCTTCCGATCTCGACCGGACGCGGCTCCGCGCCTATTTGCTTTCGGAATCCGGCTTCGCCGATGCCGACGCCTCGCCGTTGGCCGAGCAGACGGTGTCGGGGTGGTCGTGGTTTGCTCCGCAAGCCTCGCCCGACCGCTTGATGTTCGCCACCGACCAGGGCGAGCTGGGCTTGTTCGGCCTGAATCTCGACAACCAGTCGGAAGCCATCTATCGGCTGATCGAAGACACGGCGCAGCCGCCCAGCACACTTTTGTCCGGCGCCAGCGGCACACGGACGTTGCTGGCGCATGCCGAAAACCAGTCGCTCTGGGTGCAGGCCGGGCGGGCGCTGCGCCGGCTGTCGCTCAACATGCTTCAGCAGAGGGTCGATACGGTCTGGACGGGCGAAGAAACGCCGACCCACGTCGCGGAGATACCCCTGCACGAACCACAATCGAGGCGCGTCGATCGGCGCCTGCTGCTTTACTTGGGCACCATGAGCGGCGACGCCAATCGCTGCGAGCTGGCGGCGCAGGAAGCCGAGACGGGCACGGCGCTGTGGCGCCGCCAGGTCGGCTTGCATCCGGCGTGCGACCCGCTGCTGGAAAATGGCCGCGTGACAGTGGCCGACCGTGGCGGACGGATTGCCACCTTCGACCTCGACCGTCCGCCGTCGGGCAAAACGACGCTCGTCGAGCCGGCCGACCACGAGACGTTGCCGGCCGGCGCCGGCGGGCCGCTCATGATCGAGGCCGACGACGGTCGTCCGCGGCTGTTTGCGAGAACGGCCGATTCGAGCGCCGTCGCCGTCCGGCCGCTTGATCCGCAAGCGGCCTGGCAGGTGCTTCAGCCGCCGGCCGAAGTGCTCGGCCGCCCCTGCCTGTTGGCCGGCGCGCTGGCCGCGGTTTGCTCCGACGGCTTGCTCCATCGCATCGCGGCCGGCGGCGCCGCGGCCGATGTCAACGATCAGCCCTTTGTGTGGTCGATCGCAGCGCAGCCGTCGGGCACCGCGATCAGCGTCACGCCCGCCGGACACGAAACCGTGCTCGTCTGCGACGGCCGGGTCTTGCGGCGGCTGCAATACCAGGCGCGCGGTTCCGTTGGGCAATGGCTCGAGATCGGCGAGAGCTATGCGGCGGAAGGGATGCTGACCGGCCGGCCGCTCGTCTACGGCGAGCACATTTTTATCGCCGGCGTTTCGGGCACGGTAGAAGTACACGATGCCTACGACCCGGCGCACGTGGTCCACCGCTGGTCGCTGGCCGGAAGGCCGACGAGCGAGTTGTTCGTTCGAGCGGGACGCGTGCTCGTGGTCATCGACCAGAGCGTGATCGTCTCGCTGACGGCGGCGGCCGACGAATTGGCTGACGGGCCGAACTGGGCGAGCGAGCGTCGTCCGGGCGCGATCTGCGGTCAGCCGCCAGCCCACGGTGACACGTTGATCGTCACCGACGCCAGCGGCACGATTTGTGGATTGAACATGGACGACGGCAAAACCGTCTGGCAAACCCGACTCGCCGAAGGCCAGGCCCCGGCCGCGGCCGCCGTGGCGTCGGCCGAGGGGTTCTTGCTCGTACCGCTGGTCGACGGCACGCTGGCCGTGGTGCCGCTACCGTCACCCGGTACACAACTGACGGAGGCGGCGGAATGATCTATGCCGCACCACCCTACGTTCGTTGTCAGAACGAAAACCATGCGCCGAGGTCCCGCCTACCACGCGCAGCGCTGATGACCGCAACTTTTCTGATCGCGATGCTCATCGCCTTCCGTGCAGCACCACAAACCTCGGACGACGTCGCCCAAAGCGTCTATCCGACGCTGCACTGTGCCTATGCCGAGCTGCCCACCACGTGGCTGCCGCACAACGCACGGCTGCCGGTCGAGCGGCAGGCCGCGGAATTGCTCTACAGCCGGCTGGTGCGTCCGGTGGCCGGCGATGCAGGATATGAACCGCAATTGGCCGTCGAATTCCCACTCGCGTTGGCCAAAGGGCGGTCGTTCGAGCTGCCGCACGCGCCGCCGGCGAAATGGTCGGACTATTCCGAGCAACAGCCGCACCTGGTCACCGCGGCCGACGTGGCGTGGACGATTCGACTGCTCGGCCGCGAGGCCATGCCCGGTTTTTCGCCCGCCTGGTCGCAAGCGCTGGCGGGGGCCGGGCCCGCCGGGGCTGACGACCCGTTCACGCTCTCCATCCGGCTGGCCCGCGATCACTGGGATCCGCTGTCGTTCATGCACTTTGCGATCTTGCCCAAGCATCGCTTTCCGCAGGGCGGCACCCAGCAGGAGTGGCAAGCGTTCGACGAACAGCCCCTGGGAAGCGGGCCGTATCGACGGGCAGAGCACAACGACCAGATGGTCCGCTTTGTGGCCGGCTCCGACGTTCCCGCCAGGCCCGCCATTCGCGAGATCACCTTTCATGTCTTGTCGCCCGACGAGGCCGTGCTGCAGCTCTACGAAAAGCGGTTGCAGCTTGTGGCCGATTTGCCTGCCGCCTTGGTCAAGCAAGTCAAAGAGCGCGGCGGGCGTGTGGTCACGCTGCATCCGCCGAGCGTCTGGTTTTTGGCGCCCAACTTCCGGCATCCGGCGATGCAAAGTCAGGACCTGCGTTTGGCTCTGGCCCACGCCATCGATCGCAAGGCGATCCTCGACGCGGTCTTCCGCCCATCGGGCGGCGAGAGCGATCACGCCGAGTTGACCGGGCCGTTTCCGCACGACTGCTGGGCCTATGATGCCGACGTGCCCGCCTTCGACGGGCAGCAGGCAAGTCCGCTGGCCGACGAGGCGAAACGAAAGCTCGGCAACCTTCCGCCGCTGAAGTTGGTATACCGAGCGAGCGAGCCGGGCGCGGAACAGGCCTGCCGGCAGATGGCGGCCCAGGTGGGCAAAGTGGGCATCGAGTTGGAGTTGACGGGTTTGAGCGCCGCGGAGTTTTTTCCGCGCGTTCTCGACCTACACGATTTCGACCTGGTTTATTGGCGGCACGATTTCAGCGACCAGACGTTTTGGCTCGGCGGCCTGCTCGACCCCGACCCGCGCAGTCAGGCCCGCGGAGGGCCCAACTTTCTGGGCTATACGCCCGACGCCTCGGTGAACGAGTTTTTCCGCGACCTCGCTTTGCACAAGCGGTTCGTCGATTTGCAGCGGACGATGCACAAGTTCCACGCGCACGTGGCGCGGACGGCGATCGTGATTCCGTTGTGGCAGCTCGACACCTATCTGGCGATCGACGATGCGTTGGCCGGCGTCGAGCTTAGTCCCCTGACGCTCTTCGGCGACGTGGCGAACTGGCGGTTCAAAG
Organism: Pirellulales bacterium; assembly: GCA_035533075.1. Taxonomy (NCBI): domain Bacteria; kingdom Pseudomonadati; phylum Planctomycetota; class Planctomycetia; order Pirellulales; species Pirellulales bacterium. The sequence goes on from DATLUO010000144.1 coordinate 27,156, forward strand.
GCGGGGAGGGTCAATGATTAACGTGTGGTGCAACATGATGGTCGATTATCAAAGCCGGCAATGCGCGTGCTTGCTGGCGTGTTTGATGAGTGTGTCCCTGGCCTCAGTCTCTCTTGCCGCGCAGGTCGACGCTCACGCTCGCGACCCCTATCAGATCACGGTCGTGCTCGACTTCGCCGACCACGCGGCCCTGACACCGCTATTGGCCGACACGGTGGAGCGCCAGACAAGCGATCAACTGCGCCGCTTATTCGGCGACTTGGCCCAGGTGCGCGTCGTCAGACGCCACCCGCTCATCGACCGGCTGGCCCACAGCGATCTCTCCGAGCTTTCGCTCTCTCACGCAGATTTCCGGTCGGCGGAATTGTTCCACGACGCGGACGATACGATTTTTCTGTTCCGGCTCGACTATGGCGACGGCTTTTATCGCGTCTCCTGGAGGCAGATCCTTCGCGACGTCGAGCAAATCGGTCCGCGCGGCACGAGCACGACGCCGGACCGCGCCTGGCTGGGCAAGGCCGTCTGCCTGGCGGTGCGTGACGACTTCGCCCCGACCGCCCTGCTGACGCCCACCACCGACCTGCACCAGGTCGAACTCGTATTCCGCGGTTCGCAGTCTCGCGGTTGGCGGCTGTTGGGCCGCTGGCTGACGCCGGGCAGCGTGTTGCAGCCCTTTTGGGTCGTGCTGGAAGGCGACGGCACGTTGGCCCGTGTTCCGGTGCCTTATACCGTGCTGCGCGTCGAAAACCAGACCAGCTCCTACTGGGCCAATATCGAAACGAACTTGCCCCGGCCTTGGCGGCGCGGCCCGCGCATCGTCGGCTTTCAGGCCGTCAGGCTGCCGACCCGCACGGGGCGGTTGAACTTGCGGCTGGTCGATCAGGCGTCGGGAGCTCCGGTGCAAGCGGCCACGGTGTATGCCAACGACCGCGGTTTCGAGGCGATCGACGACGCCGACCTGCTCGGCTCGCCCGACCCACGCGGGCAGGTGGCCGCGCCCCGCACGTTCAACCACGTGGCCTACATCCGCATTCGCCAGGGCGCCGGCTCGGCCATCGACTTTCCGCTGCCGATCACCGCCGACGAGTGCGACCTCGTTTGCCGCTTGCCGGTGGACCGTGCCGCCACGAAAAAAGGCGACTTCGAGCGAGAGCTGGGCTATCTGGTCGCCGACGTGCGGGCATTGCAAGCACTGCTGGCCGAAAAGATCCGCCAGATCAACCTGACCAACGCCGACAAGCGATATGAAGCGGCGCTACGCATCGGCCAGGCGCTGCTGTCGTCGCTCGACAAGCAGCTTGCCGGGCTTAAACGCAACGTCGGCATTATCCATCAAGAGGCGAAGGAGTTGGGCCAAGACAAAAACCCACGATTGAGCTGGCTGGCCCAGCAGCTTGGCGAAATCGAGCGGCAGCATGCCGGCCTGCAAACGCTGACGGCCAATCTTGCCCGGACCATCGAAAAAAACGACGCCCAGGGCCGTGCCAACGTGTTGATCGAGCTGGGCAACCAATCGCTGCGCGAGGGAAACATCGACGACACTCTCGATAAATACACGCTCGCGCTCGGCGAACAGCCCGACCAACCGCAGCTTGCGCAGCGAACCGCACAGCTCAAGAAGCAGTGGGAAGTGCAAAGCCCCGATCACGGCGCCGGCCGGCGGTTCTTTTACAAGCTGTGGCCGGCAGTCGACCTGCCGTCGCTGGAGGCCAGGCTGCCCGAAGCCGAGCAGGCCTTCGACCGGCTGGAGAAAGCCCAGGACCATTTGGCGGCGCTCAAAGTGTTGAAGGTCAACGAAAAGCACTTGGGCGCGCTCGACCAGTTGGTCGAGCAGCTTGCCGGAAAAAGCGGCGAGCAAGACCAGGCCGAGCACGAAAAGTACGTGGGGGTGCTGGAGCGATTGGCAAAGCTGCAGCAGCGCGTGGCGTCGTTTTGCGATGCCGACATGCCGCAGGCTCTGGCGGTCGCGTCGGAGCCGGCGGCGAACAACAAACCGCCGATCGCTGAACCGCCGGCGTCGCCGCAGAACGCGGTCCAACCGGAGAAGCCGACGCGGTCGGCTCCCAAGGCCGCGCCCGCCAAAACACCGCCGAAATCGAAACCAAAACCTGCCGGTCCGCTCGACGAGGAGGAGCCTCCGCTGAGCCAGGCGGGCGGGAGCCGCGCTTGAAGGAGCCGGCCTACTGATCACGACCGTGCTTCATCCGGCGGTTCGGGCAGGAGGCAAGCGAAGGCCGCGGCGGGTAGGAACAAGAAGCCGGCATAGAACAGCGCGAGGCGATAATCGCCGACCCCGTCGGAGAACAGGCCAAAAAAGACGGTGCCGATGCCTGCCACGATGCGGCCGAAGTTGTAGCAGAACCCCGCGCCCGTCGTGCGCAACAACGTGGGAAACAGCGGCGGCAGATACATCGTGAACAGGGCAAACGCCCCCTGGCACAGCCCGATCGCCGCGAACCCGGGCCAGAGAGCGTGGTGATCGCGCGGCACATAGTACGTGGCGAACATCGCCAGAAAGTAAGCCAAAAACAGGCCGGCGATGGCCAGCCGATATGTCAGCCAGCGTGCGATCAACCCGGCCAAAAAATTGCCCGCAATCGACGACAACATGACCAGCCAGACCGCCTGACTGACGAGTTGGCTCTTTTCAGATTCCGTCCAGCCGCTGATGTCGGCCATGTTTCGCAGGTGCTGCGGATACCAGAACGTAAACGCCCAATGCGCTGTGAGCGAAAGACCGCAAACCACGAGCGTGAGCAGCGTGACGCGGCGCACGCGGCCGCGGAACAGGTCGAGGAAAGGCGGCGCGACGTGCGAAGTTTGCCGCCGTGCCCGTTGCCATTCTTCCGGCTCGGGCACGGCGCGGCGAATCCACAACACCAAGAGCGCCGGCAGCACGCCGACCAGGAACACCGACCGCTTTGGGTAGGCGGCCAAGAGAAAGTTGGCCAGGCTGGCCAGCATGATGCCGCAATTGACGCCGGTTTGCAGAACGGCCGCCATCCAGGGCCGCCAACTTCGCGGCCAGGTTTCGGAGAGCAGCGACGCGCCGACGGCCCACTCTCCACCCACGCCCAGCGCCGCCAGAAACCGGAAGATCAGCAATTGCCACCAGGTGTGGGCGAAATACGACAGCCCGGTGAAGATCGCGTAGGTGAGAATCGTGAGCATCAAGCCGCGACTGCGGCCGATACGGTCGGCAATGCGGCCAAAAAAGCCGCCTCCCAGCGCCCAGCCGATCATGAACGCCCCTTGGATCAAAGAGCTGTAGTAGCCGACCTGGCGATCTTTCAGGTCCGATATATCGAGCAGTTCGGCAACGAACGGCGTCGCGACGAGCACATAGAGGTGCATGTCGAGACCGTCGAAGAGCCACCCCAGCCAGGCGGCGATGCCCGACTTGAGTTGCTGCCCAGACAAATCACGCAAACGTGAAATCTCCGGGCGGCGTGCGCCGCCGTCGGCCGATGCGGGACACGCTTGTCCAACGCCGGAGTCCGCTGCGGGAAGTTCTTCCGAGAGGGGAGAAGCAGGCGTCGCTTGAGGATCCATGTTCACGAGCAGGGTGTCTTGAGTACCGGAGCAGCATTGGATGGGGGTCGGTTTGGTGCATTCCAAAAATACTGCCCCATTGCACGGTTCGCCAGAGGTTGGCGATCTCCCGACCGGGCCACCCCGCCGGGCCGCGAAACACGGCAGACGCGCTTCTCGACAGTTCAAATCCCGTCGCCCCGACTTCCAGCCTGATGGCCGCGGTTGACGACTTGCCGGGGGCGAGTCGGTGAAGGCCAGCTTCGAGGAGCCGCGCCTTGCACGAGCGTCGCCTCGTGCCTGGTCTATGTCAGACGCAGCCGACGGCTGGCGTCGATATACGTCGCCTCGAGCTCGACCGGAACGCACACATCGCCTCTCAAATAAAGCGGGAGCGTCGGCAGAGGTTGCCCCAGAAAAAGCTCCGTCGGCCACATATCGACCACGTCGGCCGAATCGCGGCGGACCGGCCGATACCCGACGGCATAGAGCGATTCCTCACGGCCGAAGCGGAATCGTGACGCGCAGCGCATCAAGTCAACAATCTCGTTGTGCAGGTTTCCATGGCGGTTGGAAACGACGTCGATAACAATCAGGCTGACGCCTTCATAGAGGTAATTGGCACACTTCGCTGCAAAGGCCCGCCGCTCTTCGGCGCGGTCTTTGTTGCCCGGGCTGGCGAGCTCGATCGCGCCGACAAGAACCGCGCCGCCTTCGTTGCGGAACACCCGAACGCGAAACGCCCCTGGAAATACGCAGGGCATCGAGAGCGCCGCTGGGGGAGCGCTCCAGACGCGCATCGGAAGCGTCGCCGTCGCCAGCCCCCCGCCGGCCCCTTCGCCGGGCGCTTCGAACGTCGCTACGTCGATTTCTACGCGGCCCGTGGCGTGTGTTTCAGGCTCGGCGAAATAGTCCGGCGGCAAGAGATCCGCGTTTAACGCGTCGGCAATTGCGCTGGCCCAACGCGAGTGAAACGCCTCCCAGTGCCGTTGCGGGTGAAGAGGGGCATGGAAATGATCGAGTAACGGCATTTCTGAATCACTCTCGAATGAGTTGGATCTCTTCCCCGCGAAGCTTATGTCGCATTCTACACCGCCAGCCCCGGCCGACGCAACGCTCACAACGACTCGGCCCATCACGCGCTTGGCCCCAGGGCGGTGGGCGGCCGGAGGCAACGGTCGATCACTACCCTGCGAAGAACGCCAGCGCTTGCCCGTCGATTTCCGACCCGCATTCGTCCGCTCATGGCCGGTTCCTGCCGGGAACCAAAATCGCCGGCCGCTACCCAATCGTGTCCCTCGCCGGCCGGGGCGGCATGGGTGAGGTCTATCGCGCCGATTGCCTTGAAGCTCGGTCATCCGGTGGCGCTCAAATTTCTGCCGCGCGGCGTCGCCGAGAGTTCCCAGACGCTTTCAGTTATTTGTGAGCGAGGTGCGCTTGAGCCGGCAGCTCGCGCATCCCAATGTTTGCCGGGTCTATGACATCGACGAGATGGAGGGCCAGCACTTTCTGTCGATGGAGTTTATCGACGGCGAGGACCTAAAGGGTTTGCTGCGCCGCATCGGGCGTTTGCCCAGGGACAAGGGCCTCGAGATCGCCCAGCAGCTTTGCGCGGGTCTGGCGGCGGCCCACGAGAAGGGGGTGTTGCACCGAGATCTGAAGCCCGCCAACGTCATGATCGATGGCCGGGGTCAGGCGCGCATCACCGACTTCGGCCTGGCACGCCTGGAGGACAGCGCCAAAGGCGCCGGCGAGATTGCCGGCACGCCGGCCTACATGGCGCCCGAACGATTGGCGCGCGGCGAGACGACGATTCAGAGCGTTTTCGCATGCCGCGCGTGATTCAGGGATCAATACCGGGCATAACACCGAGGTAAGGCACAACCTTGAGATGGGATCATGTTGGCGCGCCACCCGCGACTTGTGGCGACTTTGGCTCGGCACGCGGCCGCGCTTTCTTGGTTAACACCTTAGCGACCCGCTTTCGTGCGGCATCAGCTTTTTCGTCTTCCAAGATTTCTCGCTTCAACACTTCGTCGATCAAGACCGCCTTGATTTCGTCGGCACTGATTTTCACATCCGGCGACACCCGGCGAAGTACGCGGCGCACCAGACTCAAAACTTGGTCCGATGAAATGATGGCGCCAATAAAATAGCGGTTTAATGCCTCCTTCCGCTCGTCGAGCAACTCGAGGGCCGATTTCGCCCAGCCCTCCTTGCTGATCGTATAGATTTTTTCAATGCTCGACTCCGACTTCCGGTCAAGTTCGCTGATGCGGAACTCAAGGACGAGCTCGCATTCAATGGGTTTGTCGAAGACGAGCTTCAAGACCTGCCAATGATCGCCGTTGGTCAGGACGACCCAGTCGATGCCTTTGTCGGCGGCATAGCCCCTCGCCTGGCCACGGTGGTCCCTCAGTTCCTTGCCGATCGCCTTGACCTCAATCAGAAGCTGGATCTTTTCCTCCAACTTGACGGCCAGGTCGGCAAAGTTCGCTTTCACTTTGCACTCGGACGTGATCTCCGAAAATCTGTCGTAACCAAAAAGCTCCGCCAGCATGTCATGCACGAGCGCCACCGTATCGCCCTCGCCGACATCTTTCGCTTTTGCGGCGGCGACGATTGGTTGGAATTTCTTGATGTTGGTGACGATCCGGTCACGCACCCGACTAGGAATGGCACTCATGGCTTCGGCTCCTTCGCAATTGTGGGCAGAACAACACACCCAAGGTAGCCCGGGCGTCCCGCCCATGCAAGTTTTGGGCTGCATGGCGAGTTCGCCCTTCTTGCACGGATCCATGACGTGGTTCGCGCCGATGACATGCGTCGGCGGGTGCGCGGTCTGCGGCTGCTGATCTGTGCGAACCGGCATCTCGTATACAATCGGTTCCTGACAGCTTTCTTGCCACGATGATGATCAACCGCCGCGTCGCCCTGGCAATGCTCGAGGCGAGTAAGTAAGGGGCGATCGCCAAAGGGCGCCCCGCCACGAAACCGCGCCCGTTTTTTTTCGGATGCGTTCGGGGGGGGGCGAGCCGCCACCGCGTTTGGCCAACGCCCTATCGGCAAACTAGCCCCACCCCATCGCCCCATCGAGCCGCTGGTTGACTGGCCATCTGCGGCACGCTTACACTTGGTCTGGGGCACGTTCACCCAGAGAACAAGATGAGCATCGAACAAAAGCTTGCCGCGTTGGAACGTCGTTGCCGTCGACTGCACGGATATTTGGCCGTTGTCGCAGTCGCAGTACTTTTGCCCTGGATGGTGGGGGCAAAAGACAACGTCCAGGAAGTCGTCCGCACCCGCAACTTTCTGCTCTATGATTCGGACGGCAAGCAGCGTGGTACGTGGATGTGCCACGCCGACGGAAAGGCGCACTTCTTCCTTACTTCACCCGACGGCAAGCTTTCGCTCGTGCTGGTTGCTGATAACGAGTCCTCGTCGATCGAAGCCGACCTGAACAACGAGGCCAAATGGATCGCTGAAGCCGACGCGAAGGGGGGCACGTGCTCCGTTATTTCGGCTGGCGGCAAACTGTCTATTGCGTTGCGCTCCGATGACAAGGCAGCCACGGCGGAAGCTGCACTCGACAATGCCGCCCAATGGATCGCCGGGGCTAGTGCGAAGGGGGGCAGATGGGCGATTCGACGCGACCCGACCAAGGACATCGAAGTCCGCGACTGACGGACGTTGAACAGTTGCGGCCGTTCTTGAAGTAAGGCGACGCCTTGACGGGTGCCGGCGCGATGGTAAACTCTCGGCATCGTGTGGCCGCCGATAGCTACGCTGGCGGCGCTAAGAATCTGGCCCCGCGGCTGGGCTGGCCCGACGAAGCAAACGTTTTCTCTCGGAGTACCGTACCGTGCGATTTGCCCTCGGCTTGGTGTTCTGTTTCGTGGGGTTTGCCGCGATCGCAGACGAGCCGCCAGAACGGCTAAAAGCCATTTGGGAAAAGCGGGAAGAATGGCTGGCGAGTTTGCAGCGACAGGCCGACAGCCGCGAAGCCGGCCGGGCGGCAGGCGAGAAACGACGTGAGATACAGGCCGCGTCCCGGCGACTTGACGAAATCAACAAAGAGCTATCATCGCAGCCGGACGCCAAAAAGGTAGCCGAGCTTAAAAAGAAGCTTGCAAGTCCCCGCTGGCCGGATGCGATGAAAGCAAAGTTCAGGAGCGACCTGAAAAGGGAAGCATCAAAAAGACCAAACGGCCGACGAACGGCAGAATTGAAAAAAGAAGCCAAGGAAATCGAGTCGAGGATGGCCGAGTTGGCGGTGGCTGAAAAGCAGCCGGTCGCGGCCCAGGACGTCGTATCAGCCAAACGAGCCGACCTGACCGCCTGGCCGGAACTTGACGTATCGGGTTTGTCGGTGGGCGATGTGGGTCGCTTGCCGGCCTTCCCGGTCGGTGAAATCAGGACGCCTGATCGAATCGAGATTCAGCGCGCGGCCGATGCGTTCGATGCAGGTGAAGAGCCGCCAGACTGGCGTGTGAAAAGAGTTTCCAAGTTCACGTCGCTAGCGGCCGTCAAGGGCAGGCACAACGTCAAGATTGTTCAAGTTCTGAGCGATAAAGAAGCGCTGGCCGCACTGCACGATATTGGCAAGGCCGGCCCCGCCAGTGCCGTGGTGTTTCGGCTGCAAGGCATTGATGCCTCGCAGCTCGCCGATGATTCAACGATTGCTGTCAACGGCGTCATGGAGGTTTCTAGAATTGAAAAGTACGAAACGATAAATGGTAGAACAAAAACTGTGTTTGTTCTTGAGCCGTTCGACGTCGAACAGTTCCGGCCGTTCTTGAAGTAAGGCGGCGACCCGGACGGGACGGCGGCGCGATGCTAAGCCCAAGGCATCATCGCGTGGCAAATGATCGGCCGATGGTCGCCTTGACGCGGCCCCCGCGGCGCCCAGCAGCGCGGTCCCTGCCCGCTGCACGGTTCCTCGGCTGGCACGAGCTACTGCTTCGCGGTCAACCTCGGGCGGCAAGCGCTCCAGCGTTTCAAGTGCGGCCGAGCGGGCAACGCGCTTGATCTCTGGGCCGCCGCGACCGGTCAAAACCTCTATGAGGCGGCCAGCGACTTATGCCACCGCCTGAACACTCACTTGCCGGCGTTACCCGACCCACAACCGAACAGAGAGGAGGAAACCGTGCTTCCTTGCCCATGTCTTGTACAATGCAACCAACGTGACCCTGTTTCCCTTGTAACTCGCTAACTCGATCAAGCGCTCTTCCAGATCAGGCTGAACAAGACATATGGACGCGCTGGTATCCTTTGCGTTTTTGATGTGGGTGGTCGTCTGCGGGACGGTCGGATATTGCATCGGTCAAGCAAAAGGGCAGACGGGCCGCGGGGTTTTTTGGGGCGCATTTCTTGGCCCGATTGGCTGGCTCGTGGCTGGAACGCTTGCTGACTTGCGGGTCTTCTGTCCGGCCTGTCGAAAGGCCGTTGACCCGGACGCAACAAAATGCCCTTACTGCCAATGCTCGCTGCCGTCGCAAACCAAACCCAAGGAAGAGGAGATCACTTGGGAGTCAACAAAGCAAATTAGTCAGGATTTAGTGGGGCCCTTCATCGAGCTGTTCGTAGAACTGGCCTTACTGACTAAAAGCATCGCTCTGTCGCTGTGGTCGGCGGCGAAGTTCGCCGCGACGGCTGTGAGGCAAGTCCCCGGTAAAACCAACGAGCTTCTTTGGTCGTTGACCGGTCGTGACAACGCGATTGTTCACCATTTTTTGTTGTGCCTGATGGGCGTTTCGCTTGGCATATCCTTCACGCTGCTGGTGTTGCTTTTTTTGCAGCGGTAGCTCTGCGGGTTGTTTCTTTGCCCCCTGGAGCCGATCGACCAAGAGCCTTGCGGAATGCGGCGGGGCCGTTTTGCGTTTGCGGGGCCTTGAAATCCGCCAGCCGCGCTTTATGATGCTGCGCATTCCTAACGACCAATTGGACGCTGGGCGCCTAGTCCGGCACTTCGGATTCGCTTGGACATGCAAGCAGTAGTTTGGCCAATTTGACTTTGGAAGGCAAACGCCTGCGGTGGGGCGGGCAATAGTCGTTGTGCCGCGGCTGTCGCAATGGTTTGCCCGTGTAGGTCCAGTTGAATGGATGGGCCATCGTGAAATTGTAATAATCCAGGAACAGCCGAAGCTTCTCTTCCAAGTCAGCGACTGACGGAAAGCTGCCTCTGCGGACCACCTTTCGCATGATGATCCCAAACAGGGTCTCGATCTGGTTCAGCCACGAACTGTGCTTGGGCAAGAACACGAAGCGGATGCGATGCGATACGTCGGACAAGAATTGGCGGCATGTCGCCTGACATTTCAGGATGCCTTCCTTCCCTTTTTTTTCCCAACGGCCTATTCGGCTCGCATCGTTCTGCCACCCATTCCACCAGCCCTGCGGACCAATGAATGTTGAGCGTGTCGACGATGAAAACCCAGTTTGCATCCGGATCGGCCGCCACCGTCCGCTCGATGTGCGAGACAAAATCGCTTTCGGTACGGGTCGGTCCCAGCGTGGCTTGGCACATCTGTCCCGTCACCACATCGAAGCTGCCAATCAGGGTCGTTGTGCCGTGGCGAGCGTACTCGAATTCCTCGCGGGCAACCTGATCGGGCAGAGCTGGCTTGGCAGGGGCGATCCGCTCCAATGCCTGAATGCCCGTCATTTCGTCGCAAGAGACGGTGTGCGTTGCGTCCTGTTCGTGAAGAGTCGGAGCCGCTTGGTAGGTCTTACAAACCGTTTCCACCTGCTGCTGAAACAAGTCCGGATCCTTCTCCGTGGTGTTCAACCACATCTTCCGCCGATGCGGCCGTAACGCCGCTTTCCGCAAAAAATGGCCGATGCGAGAGAGCGAGATTTCCTTGACGATGCCCCGCTGGATGACTTCATCCCGCAACTCACGTTGGGTCCAATGCGTGATCGGCCGACCGGACCTTTCGGGCGGCTCGCAGGCGACGGCCAGGATCTGGGCGATCTGTTCGGCCGTAAAGGTGCCTGGAGAACCAGATCGTGGCGCGTCGCGCAGCGTATCGCGAATGGCTTCTCGTAGTCGCCTTGGTTCGCGACATTCGAGGCAGGTCAACGATTCCCAAGCGTCCTGCCAGCGCCGTCGCCAAGCGCCGACCTGCTTTCGCTCCAGCCCGACCTCCGCGGAAATGTCTTCATTCAAGCACCCCTCAAAGGCACGGAGGACGATCGTTGCCCGCTGAGCAATGACCTTTGCTTCACTCCGCGAACGGCTGAATTCCTCCAGGACTACTTTCTGACGTTCCGTGATCGTCACTTTGGCTGCCTTCCCTGGCATTGCTACGTCTCCCAGTTCCACTGAAATCCACGAGATGCACAGCATCGTCAATTCCCGCATTTCATGGGAGACCAATTTGAAACTGCCGGACTAGGCGCACGTTAACGGAGGGGCGACACGGGTGAATACCTCCGCCAGTGGGCCGCTAGATGCGCACCAACGCATCGCCGCAGAGAGCCACCGCGGCAGACGGCTTTGGTGGGCCGGATGACCGAAACATCTCTGCTAGCGGCAGTTTGATGGCAAGTCGGTGGGGAGTGTCGAGTCCCCTCTACGCCTCATGGCGCCGGCTTGCCTTCTTTTTGCGCCGCTGATGCCTGATCGGCTCCAGGCCTCCCCTTTAGTCCCTGGCACCGATGGACGTGACAATCTCGAATCGGCTCCCTTTCTTGGGAGAACGTTTGCGGCTTGATAGAAACTGCCGAACCACGAACATCAATTCCGTTTCGGTCAAGGCGCGGTAGGCCACGACCGTGTAGTGAATATCGCGCTCCCGATCAATCACTACGTTTCCCACGTTTGGGGCTAACATCGTTTCTTCTCCGTTACGGGTGGTGAGCGGGCCGCAGCAAAGTGGCCCAATACTTCCAGGTTAAATGAGAGGGTGGCAATCGGAAGAGCAGAATCTTTGGCCCAGAAAATCTCCGTCAAATCTCCCGACTTTGCGGCGCAAAGTGGGGTATTTTCGCGTATTCTTGGGTCGTGACGGGTAGTCTGGATTCGACATCAACCCGTTGTGGTATAATGGATTACGTTGACCAGACGCAGAACGGGGTCAGAACGATTTGGGAAATGGTTTTTGACCCGAATGGCAATGCCTGCGGGCTTTACGGATTGGCAGTCTTGGTCTCGGTGGCGGCGAAAGAGGGGACCACTTTAGCGGCTTAAGCGGGCCGCGCCCGCGATGGGTCGATCGCGGCCAGAGCGGACCAGGCGAAGCGGCTGGCCGGGCGGATCGCGGGCCAATGGCCCGCAAGGGAATGTCATGGTACGCTCTGTGATTCGGGCCGCGGATAGGAGACGGCCCGGGAAAAGGTGGCAGGCCCGGGAAAAGGTGGCAACCCGGGAAAAGGTGGCAACCCGGGAAAAGGTGGCAGGAACCGTTCTTTTTGTCGAAGCCGGCTTTTCGTCGCGTGATTTAGGTGAGAGGTCGCTCGCGGTGCGCGGCCCAGCCCGCTGCGCGATGAAAACGCGGGCGCGACGGCCGTTGCCGCACCGCCGGGACGGCTCGGCAGGGCAACACTTAGGCTCGTTCGCCGCAGTCTTCCAGCAAAGCCCCGCCGCGATTGGGGGCACGTGAAGGGGAGGGGGCCATTTTCGTATAGGCACCATCTCCGCTGGGGCGGCCACCGGGTACTGACGATTGAATCGAGGTCGAGCCGCGCGACGGCATCACCGAGGACCTGATCATGGCCCTCTCGCGGCTGAAAGACCTGCGCGTGCCGGCACGCACGTCGTCGTTCGCCTTCAAGGGGAAGAACGAGGACATCCGGCGCATCGGGCAGTTGCTCAACGTGGAGACGGTGCTGGAAGGCAGCGTGCGCAAGTCGGGCAACCGCCTGCGCGTGACCGCCCAGCTCGTGAAGGTGCGCGACGGCTTCCATCTCTGGAGCGAGCGCTACGACCGCGAGATG
>DATLUO010000145.1 GCA_035533075.1 Pirellulales bacterium
GCGAGGTCCTGGGTGCCGCGCCGGTGGCCAAGTCCCAGAGCTGCACGCCCCGCTTATGACTTGCCGTCGCCAACATTGTTCCATCGCGGTTGAGGGCCAGGCCCTCGATGCGCCCGCCCTCGGTTTCCATCGTCTTTGCCGATTGCCAATCGGCCGTTTCGATGAAAACGACGCGCCCGCGGCCGTCGCCCGACACCAGATAGGCGCCGTCAGGCGAAAACGCCAGCGATACGATCCCGTGCTCGAATCGCTCCACAAGGGCGGCCTCTTCCGTCTGACGCGCGTCAGGCTGGAACGGCTGACCGACGCGCAGCAGCGGCTCGACGGCGCGGGCGGAAAGCGGGTTCCAGAGGCGCACCGTGCCGTCGTCGGAAGCCGAGGCCACGCGTTTGCCATCCGGCGACCAGGCCACGGCGTTCACCTCGTCGGTGTGGCCCTTAAGCGTGGCCCGCAGCTTGCCCGTGGAAGCGTCCCAAAGACGCACGGTATGGTCTTGGCTGGCTGTGGCGAGCAGGCGGCCATCGGGCGAAAAAGCGACATAATAGACGTCGCCTGTATGCCCGGTGAAGGTGATCGGTTCGACGCTTTTAACAAGCTCCGACAGCAAACGCCAGGCGAAGCCGCGTAGGTCAGGCTTTCCAGCCTGACGCCCGTCAGGCTGGAAAGCCCGACCTACACCCGCGGCGGCGAGAATCGCCTGGGCCTCGGCCGCGTGATCGTTGTCGTACGCCTGCCAGGCCGAGCGCACGACGGCGTCGTAGCGCAGCTCGTCGCGGCGCCGGGCCGCTTGCCGCGAGGTTTCCAGCGTCTCGGCCAGGCGGAGTGAATACCAGCGGCCGCCGGAGCCGACCACGGCCAGCAACACGAGCATCGCCGCCAGCAGTGCGCTGCGCACCGGCCTGCGCCGGAACCAGCGCAGGCCTCGCCGCAACCTGCTTAACCGCCGGGCCTCGGTCGCTTCGCCGCGCAGGAAGCGCCGCAGGTCGGCGGCCAGCGCCGCCGCGGTCGCATAGCGGCCGCTGGGCGAAGGGGCCAGCGCCCTTAAGCAGATGGCCTCCAGTCGCGAGGGAGATGGGGACGCAAGGCGGATGGAGTGACCAACTCGGCTTCGCCCACCAATCGCAAGGTTTCCAGATCGTTGGCGCCGCGAAAGGGAGGCCGCCCGACGAGCAACTCGTAGAGCACGGCGCCCAGGGCGTAGACGTCGGTCGCCGGCCCGACGTCGACCGCGCGTCCGGCGGCCTGTTCGGGGGCCATATACGACGGCGTGCCCAGCAGCACGCCGGTGCGCGTTTGCTCGCCATCGTCGTCCGTCAGCCGGGCCAGGCCGAAATCGGTGAGGCAGGGGACCACCGGCTGGCCGCGCAGCTCGACGGCGCCGAGCGAACCGGGCTCGGCGGGCGCCAGCAAGACGTTCGAGAGCTTGATGTCGCGGTGGATGATGCCGCGCGCATGAGCGTGAGCCATGGCATCGGCCAACAAGGCAACCAGGGCGGCGGCTTCGTGGAAGGCAACCGCCAGAGGATGTTCCTTGAGCCACTTGGCCAACGCGGGCCCTTCGCAATAGGCGGCCGCGATATAGACGAACGGCCCATCGTCGCCCACCTCGAAGATCGGTACCAGGTTCGGATGGGCCAGGGCGCTGGCCGCTCGTCCCTCGCGCAAGAAGCGTCGGTGCCGTTCGGGCGTGGTCAGCACCTCGGGCCTGGGCATCTTGAGGGCCACCAGGCGGCGCAATCGCGGGTCGACGGCCAGAAACACGACGCCTTGCCCGCCGCGACCGAGCTCGCGCAGCAGCTCGAACCGTCCGATCTGGGCTTTCAGCGGCGTCTCTCGCGATCCGCGCGCCTCCGGCAAGGTGGCGGCCGGCAAACTGGCGGCCGGCAAACTGGCGGCCGCTTGACGGGTCCGCGCGAGCAACGACACGCATGCGCCCAAGGCGCGCAGCCGCGGTTGCAAATCGGGCGGAACGAGGCCCTCGTCGAGCGCCGGATCGTCGCCGCGCGCCAGCGCCTCGTCATAGGCGATCAACAGCGATTCCCAAAGAGCTTCCTGGTCGGGCGAGGCCGAGGCCCCGTCTGGCTGCTGGTTGTTCGGCTGGCCCATAACCCCTGACTTTCCAGACTCCGGATGCCCGACGGCGGAGGCCCTGCTTCATCGTTGTTCTGACTGCGGTCCTGACTGCCCGTCGTCGAGCGCGGTCCGCAACTGCTCGATGGCCCGCACCCAGAGCTTTCGCGCCGCTTCGGGCGAACGGCCCATCAATTCGCCGATCTCTTCGAACGATTTGCGCTCGGTGTTGCGCAACTGGATGACGTCTTGGTAGTGGCCGGGCAAGGCCGACACCGCCCGCGACAACAACTCCGCCTCCTCAGCCGCCTGCAACTCGCGGCTGGGGGTTTCGATGTCGCTGGCGATGCTCAACTCAAAGCCGCCGGCCGCGGAGACCGACGGCGCCCGTTCGCGGCGCACGTCGCGTTTGGCGGCAAGGCGGAAATGCCGCACTTCCTGGCCGGCGTGGTTTTGCAGGATACGGTTGAGCCAGGCGAGCAGCTCCTCTTCGCTTTCTCCGCGAAACTGCTCGAAACCTCGTTCGGCGTCGAGAAACGCCTGCTGCACCAGGTCCGACGCGCCGATCTTGCCGCGCAGGCCCGGATCGAGCTCGCGTTCGGCCACGAGCAACAGGTATTGGCGGCAACGCTCGAAGAGCCTTCCTCGGGCGTCGGCCGAACCGCCGCGTCCGGCCGCGATCTGACGGCGCACCTCCACTACCGACTCAACTGCCGCATCGTGGGTCTGCATAACCAAAGATGCCTTTCTTCGAGGAAACGGACGGTTCGCCGCCAAAACCGGCGAGCAGCGCCGCTCCATGCCCGGCCGATCGAGATCACAGTTTGCCACCTACAACCCAACGGCGAGTTTCCCAACCGGGAAGCCGAAAGTCAAGTAATTCTCCAGGCCCGCGGAACCTGCGAGCCGCGAATGTCAAATCGCTGGTCGTCCGTCGTCCGTCGTCCGTGGTCCGTTGTTTTCCGCAAGTGCAAGCACTTCGGCGCGGTCCCTGCTTCCGGAGGGTGGGCTCGGCGCCCACCCCTGCCCGAACCGCGGCCGGGCGTGTGCCGGTTCGGTGGCACTCCGGGTCGAAACCGCGCGCGTGCCCGCGGGTCAGGCGTCCGCCTCGACCAACAGTCCGAGCTGCTGCAGCTTTTCGCGGCACTCGTCGCGCTCGCGGCAGCGCTTCATCTCGGACCATTCGGGCGGCTGCACCGCCAGAAAGTCGTCGAGCGTGGCCCGTGCCCGGCCGGCCGCCGCCAAGTGGGCCGTCAGCCGCTGGATCAGCTCGCGGTCGAGACGCGTCAAGTGCATCCCCGCGATGCGGTAGTCGACGAACGCCTCCCAGACCAGCGGAAAAAGCGGCCGCACGATTTCTTCGCCCATCGTGCGGGCGTATTGGCGAATCTCCCACTGCGCATGGCTGTCCATCCGCAGCGCCAGAAAATGGAGCAAGTTGTGAAGGTCGATCTTCCAATAGGCCTCGGTGTAGGTGGAGAGGGGCAGGTCTTTGCGGGCCTGCTCGCGGGCCAC
Organism: Pirellulales bacterium; assembly: GCA_035533075.1. Lineage (NCBI taxonomy): Bacteria > Pseudomonadati > Planctomycetota > Planctomycetia > Pirellulales > Pirellulales bacterium. Next base: position 3,586 of record DATLUO010000145.1, read on the forward strand.
GCCCGACTCGATCCGCCGCTGGTACACCTCTCGCGCCTGTTCGAGCAGCTCCGCCTCGGCCTGCGAGAGGTCGGCGCCGAGATCGGCGGGCAACATGTCGCCGCTCCCCTGGCGGTTTTGCGTGGCCTGCGTGCGCCAGGCGGCGGGGTCGGTGCGTTGGGCCGCGTCGATCGCCAACGAATAGCGCGTGCTGTACTCGTTCACGTTCGCCGTGCGGTGCCGAATCCATTGCCGCCAGGCATCCATCGGCACGCGCACCAGGAATTTGACCTCCGCCATTTCGAACGGCGTCGTGTGCCGGTGCCGCAGCAAATAGCGAATCAGGGAGCGATCGTCGGAGACTTGCCGCGTGCCTTCGCCGTAGCTGACGCGGGCCGCTTGCACCACGGCCTGGTCGTTGCCCATCACGTCGACGAGGCACACGAACCCGTCGTCCAAGACGGGGAATTTTTTCCAGCGGAGATCGGCGGCGATGTCAGACATGATGCCATGATTGTGCCGGCCCGCTCGGCCGCTGGCAACGTCTATTGCCTATAACGTCTTTCCGCGCTACGGCCGCCAGTCGAGCCGGACGACGCCTTCGAGTTGGGCCAGGCGTGCGACAACCGGCGGCGTCTCGATGGCGTCTCCGGACGACCGCCACCGCACCTCGCACCGCAGCCTGCGATGTTGAAGCTTGGTGCTCGAGTGAAAGGCGCACGAATGGACGCGGACGCCCGCCTCATGCAGCATGCGGCGCAGGTCGTCTTCGCCGGGGCCGTCGGGCAAGACCGTCAGCCGCAAAACCGCGTGGCGATCTTGCTTCAGACGACGCTCGATCGATTTCAGGCCCGACAGCACGAGCATGCCCGCCGCGAGCATCGACAGGCCCAGGCCCAGTTGCCCGCCCCCGAAACAGAGGCCCATCAGCGTTACGTACCACAGCGTGGCGGCGGTGGTGACGCCCATCACCAGGTTGTCGCGTCGCAAGATGGCGCCGGCGCCGATGAAGCCCATGCCTGAAAGCACACCCAGCGGCAAACGCATCAAATCGAGCACGATGAACGAATCGGGCGTTTTGCCGGCCGTCGCCAGGAGCAGGTTGGCCTGGATCATGGAGACGGCGGCGGCGACGCAGACGAGAATGGTGGTCCGCAGGCCGGCAGGTTGGCCGTGCTCTCCTCGATTCAGTCCGATGCAACCGCCGGCAAAGACGGTCAAGGCAAGTCGGATGGCCACTTCGTGCCAGGCCAGTTCGAGGGGCATACAGATCTCCGCCGGGGATTGAAGGTTCCCCCAGGATACCGCGGCGCGGCGGAGATGCGCAGTAGGGTTCAGGGTTCATTCTTCGATGGCGCTGATCAAGGCCGCCACGATATCGAGCGAGGTCAAGACGCCGGCCGGGCGGCCCTGGTCGTCGAGGGCAATCAGCCGGTGAATGTGGTTCTGGCACATCAGTCGTGCGGCCGCGGTCAACGGCTGGTCGACCGCGACGGTTTGCACCAACGCCGACATGTGCGAAGCGACCAAATCGGTCGCCGGAATCTGGCACGCATGGCCGTTGGCGGCGGCAGGTGTCGGAGGACCGCCGCTTGAGTTGGCGATACAGCGCACGAAGTCGATGGCGCTCAGAATCCCCACGCACTGGTTGTGGTCGCCGACGACCGGCGCGCCGGAGATAAACTGTTGCGTGAGCACCGTGGCGGCTTCCGCCATGCTTTTGTTCGCGGCGACGCTGACCACGTTGCGCGACATGACATCCGACACGCGCAACGTCAATAATCGCTCGATGGCACTGTTCATTTTGATGGGAACTCCGTTAGGTTGGCTTGCTGGTCTTGCCCCAAAGCGACGTTTAAGCAAGTGAGGTGCCCAGCCGGACCAGCGCACCGTTTCCCCTTGATTTGTGGCCGTTTATCGCTTGCGTGGAGCAATGAGGGACGCGCAGAATTACGATGGGCGTGTGCGGAAACGCACGCGGCAGGCATTTCCGCACACTCGGCGAACCAAGGCGAGGATTCCAAAACCGCTTGATTTTGCGGGGAATTGCCGCCCCTCCGCAGGGCGGCACAGGCGTTGCTTTACAACTTCCGCGTGAGCGCGTGTTCGCTCAGGCCGGCCCAAAAGACCGAAGACCAAAGACCCAAGCCCCAAGACCTAGATGGAAAACATCGACTTGTTGATTGTCGACGACGACTCGGAATATCGCTCGACCGTGGCGCGCCGCTTTTCCCGCCGCGGCTATCGGATTCAAGAAGCCGCCGACGGAGAGACCGCGCTGGAACTGGCCGGCCGACGGCAGTTCCATGTGGCCGTGGTCGATCTGGTGATGCCGGGCCTGTCGGGCCTGGAGCTGATGCAGAAGCTCAAGGCCGGCACGCCCGACTGCGAAATCGTGATGCTCACCGGGCAGGGCACGATTGCCACCGCCGTCGAGGCCATGAAGCGCGGCGCCCACGACTTTCTCACCAAGCCCTTTCCGCTGGCCGAGCTGGAAGTCGTCGTGCAGAAGGCCTTCGAGCAGCGACAGTTGCGAAAGGAGAACCAGCAGCTTAAGGCGGTGCTCGAACGCAGCCAGCCCTCGTCGGAAATCCTCGGCCGTTCGACGGCCATCAAAGAAGTGCTGCGGCTCATCGACCGGGCCGGGCCGACCGACAAGGCCATCCTCATTCAAGGCGAAAGCGGCACCGGCAAAGAGCTGGTCGCACGGGGACTGCACCGCGCCAGCAAGCGGGCCGACAAGCCGCTGGTGGTCATCAACTGTGCGGCCCTGCCCGAAACATTGCTGGAGAGCGAGTTGTTCGGCCACGAGAAAGGCTCGTTCACGGGAGCCGTGAGCGCCAAGCAGGGGCTGTTCGAGCTGGCCGACGGCGGCACGCTGATGATCGACGAAATCGGCGAGATGCCCGGCTCGCTGCAAGCCAAGCTGCTGCGGGTGCTGGAAGACGGTTCGTTCCGGCGGGTCGGCTCGCTGAAGGAGTGCCGCGTGGATGTGCGGCTGCTGGCGGCCACCAACCGCGACATGGCCGCGGAAGTGCGGGCCGGACGGTTCCGAGAGGACCTCTTCTATCGCATCAACGTGATGTCGATGGAGCTGCCGCCGTTGCGGCAGCGGGCCGGCGACGTGCCGCTGTTGGTCGCGAAGTTTCTGGGGCCGGGCTGGGAAATCGAGCCGGAAGCGATGCAGGCCCTGGAGGCTTACGCCTGGCCGGGCAACATCCGCCAGCTCATCAACGTCATCGAGCGGGCCAAGATTCTCGCCGAAGGGACGATGGTCCGCTGGCAAGACCTCCCCTCCGAGGTCCGCTCCCCGACGCACGAGCCGCACGCCATGAACGGGCAGAGCGACAAGCTGGAAGAGATCGAGCGGACGCACGTGGTCGACGTGCTGGAACGCGAGAAAGGGAACAAAGCACGCGCGGCGCGGGCCCTGGGCATCAACCGCCGCAGTCTCTACCGGCTGCTGGAAAAGTACGGGATTGCGTAGCGCTTTGTCGGTCGTCGATGATTGGTTCGGGGTGAGTGTAGGGTGGGACCAGCGAGCTTTCGAGCGCCGGCCCACCACGAAGGACGCCGGCCATCGGTGGGCCGGCGCTCGCAAGCTCACTGGTCCCACTCTACGATGCATTTCGCGCCATCCCTCAGCCAGGAAGCGGCGGGACATCGACGACCGCACGCCGACCGGCTAAACTAAGGTCGACGGGGCGCATGGGAGACGAATATGGCAACGGTCCCTTCACCACCGCGTTCGCTCGGGGCCGAGGCGGAAATCGAATACCCCACCGGAGACGGCCGGCCCGTGGGTGAAACACCCATCCATCGCGATAATCTCTTGATCGGGGTCAAGACGCTCCAGCGGTATTTCGCCAACGAGCCGCTGGTGTATGTGTCGGGCAACATGTTCGTCTATTACGAGAAAGGCAATCCGCGCAAGCATGTTTCGCCTGACGTCTTCGTCGCCGTCGGCGTGCCTAAAGACAAGCCCCGCGATGCGTACTTTGTCTGGGAGGAAGGTCATGGGCTGGACTTCGTGGTCGAGCTGACCAGCAAATCGACACGAGACGAAGACCTCGACGAGAAGATGGCGATCTATCAGGACAAGATCGTCGTGCCCGAATATTTTCTGTTCGATCCCAAGGACGAGTATCTCGGTCCGCCGTTACAAGGCTATCGTCTGCGCGAGGGGAAGTATGCTCGCATCGAAACGGTCGAGGGGCGATTGCCCAGCGAAGTCGTCGGTTTGCACCTGGAGCGCGACGGCGAGTGGTTGCGGTTTTACAATCCTGCCACCCGCCGCCGGCTGCCGACCCCGGACGAGCTCCTGCTTGAGGAACAAGCGAAGCGCAAGCGGGCCGAGGCGCAGCGCAAGCGGGCCGAGGCGCAGCGCAAGCGGGCCGAGGCGCAGCACAAGCGGGCCGAGGCGCAGCGCAAGCGGGCCGAGGCGGAACGCAATCGCCTCGTGGCTGAATTGGAGGTATCCGGCAACGAATTGGAGCGATTGCGGAAGGAACTCGAGGAATGGCGGCGACATTTTGGCGAGCCGTTGGGCGGCGGCTCGTCTGCCAACAAGTAGACCGCGCTGAGACTGGGCGCCAGCCGGTCGACGCCATGATCGTCGGCCGGCTGGCAAAAACGCCGAATTTGACACCGAGTCTGTTCTACTCGCCACGACCGAGCTTGCCTCGGTCGGGGTAGAGTCGAGAGGTGGCGCGGTGGTTTAGGTGCGGAAGCGATGAACTCGACTTGAACCAGATCGCAATCACCGAGGCTAGACGGGTCGGGACGGCATCGCAGCAGGATGCCGCTCGCTTGCCGAGCGGAGGCTCACGTTGGTCTCTAGACGGGTCGTCGGGACGGCATCACAGCAGGATGCCGCCCGCTTGCCGGGCGGAGGCTCACGTTGGTCTCTAGGAGGGGTGGGGGCGACGCCGCAGGAGGATGCCGCTCGCTTGCCGAGCGGAGGCTCACGTTGGTCTCTAGACGGGTCGGGGCGGCACCGCAGGAGGATGCCGCCCGCTTGCCGGGCGGAGGCTCACGTTGGTCTCTAGACGGGTCGGGGCGGCACCGCAGGAGGATGCCGCCCGCTTGCCGGGCGGAGGCTTACGTTGGTTGCTAGAGTTGCCTTTGAGCGGGCTCGCCGCCTTTAGAGACCAGCGTTAAGTACCGCCGGGCAAGCCGGCGGCATAACCGACGAAGGTGCGGCGCCGCCTGTAGAAACCAGCGTCAGCAACCGCCGGGCAAGCCGGCGGCATGTTCCCCAGAATAATCGCCCAGCGACATTGCGGTTCGTCGGCCCAGGTCGTCCGCCCGCCATGCCCCGCTTCTTGCCTCGGTCGGGCGATGATTGGACGCCAGAGGCCGGCCCGGACAACTGCCCCTTCCTCAACGGTCGTCCACCAGCCGCCGCCTCGCCGCGGCTGGCGGACGACCGTGGCGCGCACCGTCGCCGGGAGGAAGGAGGTCGCCGCTTCGTCTCTGCCGGTCAATCACAGCCCCACCGGCATAAAGCCGGGTGGTGGCTTGGCTGCCCGCCACGATCCGAGCTTGCCTCGGTCGAGCGCTGATTGACCGCCAGAAGCCGGAGCTTGAAATAGATCAGTCGCCGCGAGCGGTTTGCTGTTGGTCGAACTGCCTCTCTGGGATGTCGTCGGCGATCCCCGGTTCTTCGACCTTCCAAAACGTCAACTGACCGACTTTCATATCCGGCTTCAGTTCGAATTGGTCCGGCGGTGGCTTCCACAGCGCAACGGAGATCGTTGAGCCCGTCGGTGGCTTTCTCCACGCATAGACAACGTCGCCGAGATGAACGTCGACGGAATCGCTGTCGAAGTCTTCCTGGCTGGGCATCGGGTCGATTTTGATTTCGCCCGACTTCAGCCGCCTTTCAATCGCCTGTCGCGACAGAATCCCCATAGCCGGCCACCTCGGAGATCGGAACCCAAATGCGCCGGTCCCCCGTGACCACCTGTCGTGGAAGCTCGACGAGAACATTTTCGCCGTTCACATTGACCACCTGCGCCTTGATCGTGGCGGGCCGAGCTTCATCGTCCGGAATTTCACCGCCCTCGACCTGCACGAGCTCGGCATCGACCATGGTCTCGTAGAACTGATCTCTGCCCCGGACCAGTACGCCAAGCTCGTAGGGGAACATCCCGCGGGTGGCTGTGCATTTGACCCGGACGGTTGAACCGATGGCGAGATTGCAGGCAAGACTCTGAGACATGGCGAATCCTCCGTTAAAAATCTGTGGCACCCATCATGGCGCCGCCAGCGATTGTGCAGAAAGCGCCGGCACTTTTCAAGTGGCGGCACCGATTATCAGATCGGCGAAAAGGATGCCATACCGATGTTCAGGTTAGCCGGTACTGCGATAAAGTCAACCAAGCGGTCGGCTTGCGCCGAAAAAGGCACGGGGCTTACTGCCGATTAGCCGCCGCTCGACCGAACTGGCGGCTCTTGGGGCCGGCCGGTGGGTTGGCTTGGTCTTGAACGGCCGCCGGCCGTCCGTAGCCCGGAACGGGCGTCATTCGGTAGCCCAGGGTGCAGCGCAGCGGAACCCTGGGTTACCGGGCCGCAAAAACCTCGTCAGCCGCAACGCGGCGAAACTCCCCCGCATCCCCGTCACGCCGACAAGCACGAAGCGGGCGCGCCGCGCCCGCCGCGTCTTCCCCGCCACGCCCCGCGCTTGCCTCGGTCGAGCGCTGATTGAACGCCAGAGGCCGGCCACGCGAAAACCTTCTCCCTCCCGCGTCGTGCGTCCCGC
>DATLUO010000146.1 GCA_035533075.1 Pirellulales bacterium
ACTTTGCTGCTGTTCGGCCCCTACGCGGCGGAGAAAGCCCGGCTCTGCGGCGCAATGATCCTCGACCGCCTCCGCCGCGCCGGCGTCGAACCGGAACATCACAACATCGAATGCCTCGGCGCCGGCGATTGCGTGCCGGGCGTCGTCCCTGCCGCCGCGGCGCCGCCGGAGGTGGTGCTGCGGGTGACGGTCCGCGATTCCCGCCGGTCGACGGTCGAACGCTTCACCAAGGAATTTGCCCCGCTGGTGACATCCGGCCCGCCGGGCGTGACCGGCTATACCACCGGCCGGCCGCCGGTACGCGAGGTGCTCGCGTACTGGCCGGCGTTGATTGCCAAGAGTGCGGTGACTGCGGCGGTGCAAATTCTTCCGTAGGGTGGGCCGAGTCTTTGTCACCCCATAGGCACCAAGTTAAGGAAACGGGTGCGGCCAGTGGTGTATTTTGCCAAAGGCTTGCGCGATTGGTCAAGCCGCTTGGGCCGCTGCCAGCCGTAAGGAACCGGCACAGTCATTGAATGTGAATACAGCTGCACCGCAGCTGGATCCACGTAGGGGGTGACTGCGGCGCGCACCTTCCCCGCTTCCGCGCTGCGGGTTTTTTCGGCAAATCGGCGGTAGCAAACGGGACGCGACCCGAGAAGTCTTGGGGATGCATGGCCTACGAAGTGTCGTCCAGCCCGAGGCGCAGCTTCTGAGTGGGGTCAAACCAGGCTTCGTCCCAGGCGGTGAAGCGCACACTCTCCAAGAGCCGCCGCGCCACGTTCTTCCAGCTGCCGAAGAGCTTCCAGAACGGCCGCCCCGTCTCGGCCGCCAGGCGACGCAGCAGACTGCCTCGTTCCACCAACTGCGTTATCAGGAAGGCGATCTGCAAGAGCAGGTAATAGGACTTCCACTTCTGGGGGTCGATGCTGTAAACGTGCTCCAGGTTCAAGCCGCTGTTTTTCTGGCGGTTGAACCCCTCATTCTCGATCTTCCAACGATTGCGGCCTCCTTTCTGGGCGATTTTTTCCACCGTTTTCTTGCCCACCGGCAACGGCGTCAGCCAAGCAAAATATTGCGATGGGTCGTTCGGCAGCGTCTCCGTACATTCCAGGGCGTTGAGCCGCCAGTGCCGCTGTTCGCTGTCCTCGTAATCCAGCCGGTTCACCCAACGGAATTGCTGCTCGCGGCCGTCGCCCCAACTCCGCCGCACGACGTTCTCCGGGCACGCCGGCAACAGCGTCTGGAATTCCCGCCACAAGGTCGGCGTGCGGCCTTGCTTGAACGTCACCACGAACGACCAGCCCAACTCCTCGACCAGGGCGAACACCGGACCGCAGGCATACAGGTTGTCCATCGACAGCACAAAGCAGAGCTGGGGGTAAGCCTTCTTAATGCGCGGCAGCAGGCGGTGCAGCGCCTTGAGTTCGCAGTCTTGTTTGATCTCCTCGGCGCTGCGGCCTTGGCTGTCGGCCGCGTCGGCGTTCTCGATAAATTCGCTGTCGAGCGACACCACCACGCCGCCGGGGCCCAACAGTTTGGCTTCCAGGACGTGATGCATGTAGTAGGTGTGCTTGCCGTGCCGTTGCGTCAGACAGTGCGGGCAATGCCGCCGGTGGAAACAGAGCACGCCGGTCGCGTCGATCAACAGGACCGGCCGGCCCAACAAGCGCGCGGCGTCGAGGGCCTTCATGCGGAGCAACCGTTGCACCATCCGGCCGCGCAGCCGCTCCCAGCCGGCCAACTCCACCTGCCCCAGAAAGTAGTCGAGGGTGTCGTGGACCGGCAACGTCGTCTGCGCGGTCTGGGCCAGGCGATTGAGATTGGCCAGCACCTGGGGGCCGCCGTCGCGCAGCTCGAAGTCGAGTTGGCGGCGCGAGCTCAATTGCAGCAGGTACAGGGCGAGGCCCCACCAGCCGAGGAACCGCCGCGGATAGATAATGGCGTCTGGGTTGCGGCGGTCGGGCAAACGATCCAGCCATTGGTTCAGCTCGGGGAAGAAATGGCGGACGGTCTGGACCAGGGCCCGACCGGCGATCAGGGTCGCCCCGCCTGGCGGCGGCGGTGCCGCGCATGGGTCCGCACCAAGGCCAGGCTGAGCTGCTGAATCTCTTTGAGCACTTGCTTGAGCCGTTTGTGTTCGGCGATCCATGCCCGTACCTCCGGGAGCAAATCTTTGGGAACGTAGACAGAGTGGGTCTTGTTCCCGGCTCCCTTGAAGGTCAGGTGCTGGCCGGTGTGCAGCGGGCCGCCGTGGTGACAGCGGCAGGCGGGCCGGCCGCACCGGTGGGTGTAGCCGTTCAGGGAGGCCGCCAGGACAATCGAGCGCGGCGCCAGCTTCTTGAGCCGGCTGTCGAGCATCCGACGGATCAGGGTGGGATGGTCGGGGACGCGCATGGCAGGCCCGGGAACAGGGTGCGGATACCGCCGTTGTTAGGCTTAGCGGAAAAAGGGCGAAAAGGCCAGGTTCGACCAAAACCTGAACGGGCGCACCGTCGTGTTGACGGGGCGGAGCCTATCGAATGGTTCAAACGCCCCCGGAACGTGCGAGAAAAAAACCATTCCTCAAGGCTGCTCGAAACCTACACTATTGCTGCTGTTGATCTTCGTCGGCCGACTCGACGGTTCCATGCGGGCGGGGGACGATGGCCGTCAACGGCACATTGAGCGGCGGCAATTGTTCCTGCCACGACAGCGCCGGCAGCCGCTCCAGCGTGCGCGTCTCGACCCGCACGAAAATCGACTCGGCGGCCCGGCCCCGATAAACCCCCTTGTTGGGCGGCACGTCGGTAAAATCCCGGCCGACCGCCACCTTGACAAAATGTTCGTCCGTCAGCCGATCGTTGGTCGGATCGATGCCGACCCAGCCCAGGTCGGGCAACCAGACTTCGCACCAGGCATGGCTCTGCGATTCCTTGTTCAGCCGATGAATGTAGCCGCTGACGTACCGCGCCGGCACCTCGAAGGAACGCAACAAGGCCAACATCAGGTGCGTGAAATCCTGGCAAACGCCCTTGCCCTCCTCCAGCACATGGTCGATCGGCGAGGTGACCAGGGTAACGTCGGGGGCATACTCGAAGTGATCGCGGATGTGCCGGGCGATCCGTATGGCCAGGTCCGCCAGGCGCATGCCGGGGGCCGGGCGCACCGCATCGAGGTGCGTTGCCAGCAACGGCGAACGGCGAACCGGGCCATCGAACCGCAGGAAATCCAGCACCTCCAAATCCGTGCTCGGATCGGCGGGATAGACGGCCCGGCTGGAGGCCAGGTCGAGCGGCCGGGGATGAGTCTCGACGATGCTGGCGGCCAGCACCCGCACCTGTTCATGCGGCGCCAGCAAGTTGAAATGGTGGACCCGGTTGCCGAAACCGTCCTGGAAGCGAAAATTTTCGGTCGCCGGCTGGATCGCCAAGGCGAAGGAATGGCAGCTCTGGTCGGCGTCGCTGACCGGTTCCATGCGGACCTCGGCGATCGATTCCGTCACCGGTTCCGAATACTTCAGGTGCGTTTCGTGCTGGACCTCGAGGATCATGATCGAACTCCCGAAAAGCCCCTCTCCCCTGCACCACGCCGCCAACGCTTTGGCGGCCTGACCCTCCACCCCGCCAACGCGCGCTCTGGGGCGGTGACCCCCCATTTGGCGGGGTGACTCCCCCTATTACAAACTGCTCTTGACGAATCGCAC
>DATLUO010000147.1 GCA_035533075.1 Pirellulales bacterium
TCGGCGCCGTAGCCCTCCATCGCCTCGACAACACGCAGCGCGTCGTCCGGCCGCGCCGCGGCAACGCGGTAGGCGATCTTCATTCTGGTCTGGTTGGCCAGCGATTCGGCGTTTGAGTCGCCGCGGATTTGAGCGACCAAGGCAAGCGCTTGATTCAACTCTCGCTCGGCCAACGCCTCCGCCAGCCAGCTCAGATATCGCGCCTTTCCCGCTTCGGCCGAAATCGGTCCGATCAGTTTTTTGGCGCGCGGCAGATCGTATCGTGCCAGCTCGCGGGCCACCATCCCGCGCGCAAAGGCCGCTGCGCCGTCGGCCGTGAGTTGCTCGGCCGCGTCGGCGGCCTCGCCCAGCAGCTTCTGACCAGCCTCCGCCCGACCAAGCTGTGTCAGCAGGTTGCCGACTTGAGCCGTCGTATAGACGCGATGCGGAGGTTGCAGCTTTCGGACCCGCAGCAGCGCCTCCTCGCTGAATCGCAACGAGTCTTCTCGATGGCGGGGCAAACTTTGGTCGGCCAACTCGATGAGTAGCCGGACCGCGCGGCTGTCGTTCAGGCCGGCAATCGCCGCCAAGGCGTCGTCGACGTCCAGCCGCATATTGGGATCGTGGCTCAGGTCTTCGATCCGCTCGCATAGGCCGATGGTCACCTCTCCCTCGTAGCGACCACCGAGTTGAGCCGACCAATTCGCCGCCTGGTCGGGGTCGATACGCGCCATGTAGCGAATCAGCAGCCATTTGTTGTTTTGTCGCGCGACTGCCCAGAACTGTTCGAGCATCCAACGAGCAAGCTGCTCGCGATCCGTCGCGTCGCCGGGCAGCGCGGCGGGCTGGCCGTTCGGCGGCGGCTCGTCGTCGCGCAGCAGCGCCAGCTCGACGTCGCCGGTGCCGGACGTCGTGCGCAGGCCGGTGAAACGATAGCCAGGCTTGCGAGCAAAGACATAAACCGGCCCGCCAAACAACCCTTGCAGACGAAAGCGGCCTGTCGCGTCGGTCAGCATGTTCGCCGGTTGCAGTCCGTCGCCGGAGTTGAACACGGTGACGCCGTCGACCGGTTTGCCGGACGAATCGACGATGCTGCCCGCGACAAAACCGTCGTTGCGCCGCAAAACGATCGCGCCCACGTCGATCGTTTCGCCCGCCTTGCCAACCAGCCGTTTCGACTCGGCGCGTCCGTAGCCGTCGACCATGACCGACGCCTGGTAGGAATCGCGAGGCCAGAGCGGACCTGAAACGAAATGACCGTTGTCGTCGGTGAACACCGCTTCCACAAACACCGTCGTGGAGAGACCTCGCATCGAGATGCGTTGGCTTTCGTAGGCGCGGTTCGCGCTCAGGCCCACCCTGACGTGCGTCAGGGGGCTGCCGGATTCGTCGAGCACGCGGCCGACCAGGCGGCAGACATCGGCCTCGCCGACCACCAATCGTATCGGTCCGAGAAGCTGCTCTGGCGCCAGCAATACGAAGCCGTCCGTTACCGCCGTCGCCGAACGGGCACGCAACGGCAAGTTGTCTGCCGGATCGACATCTTGCAAGACGAAGGCGCCCGAAGCGTCGGCATGCGCTATCGTCGGCGGATCGTAGCGAAAGCCACGCCGCGGCACGATCAGGTGCAACTCCGCGTCGGGTACAGGCTTCCGGTTCTCGTCAACGACCACTCCGCGGACCTCGACCGCCCGCTCGATTTCGACGATCGGCTCAATGTCATGTTCCGCATCGATGGGTTCGGGCGGATCGTCTCCGCGCGCCGGCAGAAAACCTGGCGGCGTCAACCACGGCTCGATTAGCAGCTTGCCCGGCCGCACATAGGCGGCGAAACGGCCGTTCTCATCGGTCGTCTCGTCCGCACCGTATGGCCGGCGAACGCTGGACTCGACGGTGTTGAATCTCAAGGTCACGCCTTTCACCGGCTTTTTGTCGCGATTGTCGACGGCGATCCCGCGCACGGCGACCGCGCGCTTCAATGGGAGCTTCACGTCAGCGACGCGGCCCCCGGCGGGCACCGTGATCGGCGCCGTCGGTTCGCCGTAGACGGGGCTTTGCCCGTACTGTTGCAGGCTGACGACGTAAACTCCGGGCGGCACATCGCGGAACTCGAACCGCCCTTCGTCCGTGACCGCCGCCGACGTGTAGTAATAAAGCCGGAACGGTTCCTCTTCATCGCGCGGCTCGTTCTGACGACGCAAATCGAGAGTCAGCTTTTCCGGCCGATCGACTCCTTCGGGCAGCTCGATGGAACCGGCGATGCCGCCCGCCCGTTCAAGCCGAAGAGAGACGTTCTTGTCAAGATCCCATCGCACTTTGGGATTGCCATACCCGGCCGCAACAATGGTCGCGGTCAGGCTGCCGTCGACCGGAACGTTTGGCAGCGTGAAAGCGCCGTCGGCGGCGGTCTTGGTCTGCCATTCACGTGCCAGATCGGCCGCGAGCGATATGCTGTCGAAGCCACGGTCGCGAATACTTAGCGCACTAAGCCTATGTGGGCGAACGGTTGCGCCGGCGATCGGCTTACCCGACGGACCGAGCAGCTCGCCGTGAAAGTCGGCCACTTCGTGCAGCTTCAGCCTGGCGTTCTTGGCGTTCGGGGTCCGTAAATTGTCGGCCCAGCCGAGCCGGCGCCGCTCGTCGCGTGCCATCAGACCGGGAAGTTGTTCGCCACGGGCGGGCTTGAAGAGTTCGTCGGCCGTGAATTGCCGAAACGCGAACCGCCCGTTCTGGTCGGTGGTCGCTTCGGCCCGACGCTGAAGGACTTCGTCGTCCCATTGTCCGCCCAGCAGCCAGACCGTGGCGCCGGCCACCGGCTGGTCCGCGGCATCCATCACAACTCCGGAAATGACGGCGTCGCCATCGTCGGCCTGCACGGCCGAGAGCGCGGCAAGCCCCACCACCGCTTGCCACGAGGCGTTCAGCACGTAGAGCCACGAAATTGCGGCCGCACGGTTCAGTGAGCTGATGAGGGGAATCATGGCGGTTTCCTGCGGAGTTGTTGTGGGAGCATTCCAACCGGCCAGCCTGGCGACGGTGGGCCAAGCGGGATCAGTTTGGTGCAGGACCGGCGGTGGCACTCGTGGAAGAGGGCGTCTGGTCTTGAAAGAACGTCACGAGGACGACAAGCCTGGATTCGGGATGGGAAACCATCCATTTGAAACGGCCCTCCAGTTCACCGATTCCGGAGTACTGGCCATTGGGGCGGTCGGGATGCGAATCCCAAGCATTGCGCGAATACCACCGCTGTACCGGATAGCCCGCCGCGGTCACGCTGTAGACACCAAGATCAGACGGCGGCGCCTCGCTGCCAACTCTGCGGAGAAGAAGTTGGTAAGCCGGGGCAGCGCCATTCTCTTGATTGATGGGAACGAGTTCGAGGGCTGCCGCGCCGCGCGTCACTTCCTCGACCGCTTTGGCAGATTCCGACGCGCAACGCAAGAGGTCGTCAACCGCACGGGGAGCGTTGGCCTTTGCCTGGCGGACAGATTCTCGGAGCAGGTTTGAATAATCTGCCGTTGGCGTACTCATTAAGAAATCTCCCAAAGTACAAGGAGGCCCAGCCTTAGCCGGATCGTAATGCGCGAAGTTGTGGAGGTTCCACCAAGCGAACGTTAAGAACTGGGAGTGACCATTCATCTACGCGTTCCATCAACGGCGGCGGTGTCAGGCGACCCCGCCACGGCAAACAGTGAGCATCATAATGGCTTGGCTTTCCTTTGCAGTCAACGTGTGGCGGACCGCGTGAAGTCTAACGCGCTTTGCGCGCCAAATCAGCGCGGCGGATAGACGCCGAAGGGAATCTCGGCGTAAGGGTCTTTGAGCGAGCGCGGGTTGTCCCAGTAACCGGCGGCCGACCAGATGCGCCGGCCGTCGAGTTCCACCTCCAACGGGCCGGAACACATCCGCGCCAGCGTGTAACGCCACTCGGCGGCCGATGCGGCGTCGCTCCGGTGCGCCTCGATCACGAGCAAGAAGTCGGGATCGGTCGCCTCCACGAACGCGAAGACGGCGCCGTCCAACACGCCGTCGGCCGGGGCGGAAAAACGATGGACCGGTTGGATCCCCGGACCGTTCGATGGGGCTGGCGCGGGCCGCCATTCACGAGCCTAGCCGAGGCCACACCGCCGCGTCAACCGAATCGTAAGGTGGGGCACAAAAAAATGATTAACTGATTATTGACAATAATCTGCGTACAGGTACACTTATGAACTAATGGCAACTCACGATGGTCGGAGTTGCAGTTTTGAAGTCCACTATTTCACAAAGGAGAAACGCCATGCACGACGAAATCACGCCCAGGGAGAACCCCTTGTCGGACCGCGAAGAGAGGCTGGCGCAGTTGGCCGAGCTGGCCAATCAGGCGCACGACCAAATGGTCGCCTGCGCGCGACAGGCGGTCGCCCACGCCTTGGCGGCCGGCAAAGCGCTGCTGGAAGCCAAGGACCTCTGCGACAAAGGCGCCTGGACCAAGTGGCTGGCCGACCACTTCAGAGGTTCGAAGAGAACGGCCCGCGGTTATATGCGGTTGGCAACCCACTGGGACCAGGTGGGGGGTGACCGGCAATCCGTTGCCGGTCTCAACTACACGGAGGCCACACGGCTCATCACCGGTCTGGCGTGCTCCGATGGCCGGGCCAACGGTCCCACACGGTCGGCTGCCGAGAAGCGAGCGGCCGCCGTCGCCCGGCCGCAGACCGAGCTCTCGCGTTTGACCCAGAGCGACCAAAACGCGGGCGAATCGTCGTTGCCGGTGCCGGCCAGCGGCCGGCAATTCGCCCTGCTGGTGCATTTGCTGCGGCAGGTCGTCGCGGAGCTGCGACGGCTGGCGCAGTCGAGTCACGACGGCTCGTACGCGCGACACCTGCTGAAGAATTTGGAGTCGTTGCCCGACGCCGTCGCCGGATACCAGTGGCTTCGAAACGGTTGAATCGGGAGCTTGCCGAAACGGCTGCCGCCGGGCACCCTCCGGCGGCAAGCCGCCATTCGGCGGCCGAGGCGTCCATTCACGGTCGCAGCCGGCCGTATTTGATCCGCCACTCCTCGCCTGGAAACCAGATGGCGAACTCGTGAATCGGAAGCGATGCTAGTATAATACGACAATTGCGAATTTGCGCCTGTGATTGGACGTTGGAAGGTAACCCCGCTGCATGCACCAAGCACGCCAGACTCGTCGCCAAGAGTTGATCGTCGAAGGCAGCCTGCATTTGCCGTTGTCGCTGTTCGATTTCGAGAAGTTCCGCCGCTGGCGGCATAGTCACCGCTGTCCAGACCGGATCCGGGCCTCGTATCTGGGCGGCATGGTCTATATCGAAACCGGCTTCGACTGGTCGATGCACTATTGGAATGGCCACGGACCGGATGATGAACCGCCTCCTGAACTGGAAAAGGAACCTTGCTTCTGCATCGACGGTTGGTTCTACGTGCCCTCCACGGCGTTCGAGCTGGAAGGTTTCCGCGATTGGATTCACTCCGATTGGTTCCCGGAAAAGGTCAAAGCAACCTTCATCGATGGGTCGATCGAGGTGCATGGGGGCCGGGAAGAAATCGAGTCACACGGCAAGCCGAAAGTCGAACTGATCGCCGTCCTTGGCCGGTTCATCAAGCGCCACGCCTTGGGCGATTTGTTTGCGGGAGCCACCGTCGTCTGGCCGCCGGCCGACCTCTCGACCAACCCAGACCTCGTCTATTGCTCGTATGACGGTTATCGCTCGGGACGCGTCCGCCAGAACGAACGAGTCCAGGAGAGCGAGCGCTTCGTGGAACTGGTCGGTGCGCCGGATTTGATGGTCGAGGTCGTCAGCACGAGCTCCACAGGGAAAGACAAACACCGCCTGCGCCGCAAGTACTTTGTGGCCGGCATTCCGGAATACTGGATCGTCGATGCCCGCTCGAAGAAGGAAATCCGCTTCCAGCTTCTGGTACGCGGAGAGAAGGATTACGAGGCCGTCGAGCCCGACGAAGACGGCTATCGGTTTTCGCCCGTGTTCCAGCGGCGTTTTCGCATCGCGCGGCGCACGAACCCCGTCGGCCACTACGACTATCGTCTGCTCACACGCAAGAGCGAAGCCAAGTGAAGGCGCCAGGAGCACAGCAACAGCTTTTCGACACCGCGCCGCCCGCGTGGGAGCTCGACGACGCCGAATGCCACTGGATTGCCACGCTGGTGCTCTCGACGGGTCCGGAGCAGGAGTTCGATTATCTGGTGCCCGACGACTTGCGGCCGCGGCTGGACGTCGGCCAGCGGCTGCGCGTGCCGCTGGGCCGCGGCGACCGGCCCGTCGTCGGCTATTGCGTGCGGTTGGAGCACCGGCCGGCCGGCCCGCGGCGGCTGAAGGAAGTGGGCGAAATCATCGACGAACCGTCGCTGCTCTCGCCCTCGATGATCCGATTGACGAAGTGGATGGCCGAGCATTATTTGTGCCCGCTGGGCCAGGTGCTGGAGGCCGTTTTGCCGGCCGGCGTGCGCGGCAAGGCGGGCACCAAGCTCACGACGCTGTTGTCGCTGGCCCCCGACGCGGCCGGCCGCATCAACGAATTGAAGCTGCCCAAGAAGCAGACGGAGATCCTCCGCTACCTGGCGGCCAGCAGCGAGCCGATCACGCCGGCCCAGCTTGCCCATCGCGTCGGCTGCACGCAGGGGCCGATCGCCGCGCTGCGCCGCAAAGGTCTGATCGCGTCGCGGGCCAGCCGGCTGAACCGCACGCAGCTCGCGGCGCCGGCCGTCGAACGCGAAGACAACCTGGCGCTCAACGAAGACCAGCAAGCGGCCCTCGACGCGATTCTTGCTCCGCTACGGGCACAGCGGCACGAGACGATTCTGCTGCACGGCGTCACCGGGAGCGGAAAGACCGAGGTCTACATTCGCGCGATTCAGGAAGTGGTGAGCTACGGCCGGCAGGCCATCGTGCTGGTGCCCGAAATCAGCTTGACGCCGCAAACGCGGCAGCGTTTCCGGGCACGCTTCGGCCGCGTGGCCGTGTTGCACAGCCATCTCACCGACGCCGAGCGACACGCCGAGTGGCAAGACATCGCCCGCGGCCGCGTGCCGGTCGTCGTCGGCGCCCGCAGCGCGGTGTTTGCTCCCACGCCCAACTTGGGCCTGCTGATTCTGGACGAAGAGCACGAGTCGAGCTTCAAGCAAGACACGGCGCCGCGCTATCACGCCCGCGAGGTGGCGTTGCGTCGGGCGTCGGGCGAAAACGTGCCGCTGGTGCTCGGCTCGGCCACGCCTTCGCTGGAGAGCTGGCACCGCGGCGCCACGGGCCAATATCGGCTGGTGTCGATGCCGCGGAGAATCTTCGATCGGCCGATGCCCGACGTCGTGACCGTCGATCTGCGGAACGAAACGCGCGATCACGTGGGCACGGGGGCCATCAGCCGGCCGCTGCACTCGGCGATGAAGGCGGCGCTCGACGAGGGCGGGCAGGTGATCTTGCTGCTCAATCGCCGCGGTTTCGCCACGCACATCCAGTGCGCCGCGTGCGGGCATGTGCTGCGTTGTCCGCATTGCGACATCGCCCTGACGCACCATCGCGAGGGCGGCATCGCGTTGTGCCACTACTGCGACCACGAGATCCCCGCGCCCACGCGTTGCCCGGAATGCCAATTCATCGGCATCCGCTACAGCGGCCTGGGTACGCAAAAGCTGGAAGCCGAAGTTCGGGCACGCTTCCCGGAGTATCGCGCGCTGCGGATGGACACCGACACCATGCAAGGCCCCGGCAGCCACGAGCGTGCGTTGGCCGCCTTTCGCCAGGGTGAAGTGCAGATATTGCTCGGAACACAGATGATCGCCAAGGGGCTCGACTTTCCGAATGTGACGTTGGTGGGCGTGGTGAATGCCGACACGGCGCTGCACTTGGCCGACTTCAGGGCCGCGGAGCGCACCTTCCAGTTGCTTGTGCAGGTGGCGGGCCGCACGGGTCGCGGGCCGAAGGGCGGGCGGGTGCTGGTGCAAACGTTCTCGCCCGACCATGCGGCGATCAAGGCGGCGGTGCGGCACGACTATCAGACGTTTGCCGCGGAAGAGTTGCCCAATCGCGAAGCGCTTTCGTATCCGCCCTTCGGCCACATGTCGCGACTGGTGGTCCGCAGTCCGCAAGAACCGCTGGCCCGCGAGTTCGCAAACCAGTTGGGCAAATTGATCGCGGAGGCACTGGCGCGACAGGGTACGGCCGCGCGCGTGTTAGGTCCGGCTCCCGCGCCGATCGCCAAGCTGCGCGGCCGGCACCGCGTTCAGCTTCAGGTGCAAGGCGGCGACGCCGATGCGGTCCGCGCCGCGTTGAAAGAGGCCACCGCCGACGTGAAAGCGCCGGACGAAGTGCAATGGATCATCGACGTCGATCCGCTCGATATGCTCTAGCCGGCTAGCGTTGCATGCCGCCCTCGTTGCCAAAAGTGCCGCCCGCTTCCTGAATCGGACGGCCGTAGCGATCGAGCCCCGCCGAGCTGGGATAGGCGTTGCCCGCTCCCCCGGCCGTCGTATTGGGATAGCGAGGGGGGGTGCCGTAGCCGCCCGGCGCGGACGCCGTTGTCGCCGCGGGCTGACCATAGCCAGCCGGCGCAGTACCAGCCGGCGCGGTTCCGGTCGCGGCGGTTCCGGCGGCACCGGCTCCCGCGGACGAATAGTCGCTGGTGCTGCCCGGCCGATAAGGCTGCTCGACCTGGGCCGTGCTGGTCTGGTCGGCATAGGGGCCGCTCGGCGGCTGGTACTGAGTCGTTCCCGGCGGAGCATAGCCCGTGTTGCCGGGCTGATAGCCGGTGTTGCCGGGTTGATAACCGTTGTTGCCTTGTGGGTAGGAGGGGTCGGGCTGCGGCGTTCCTTGCGGATAGCTGCCGGCCGGCGCGGCGGGATTGTACTGGTCCTGCGGCGGATAACCACCGTTGTTGTTCGGATCGTACTGAGAGTTGGTGCCGTAGCCCGGAGCTCCTCCCGCGGCGCCGGGCGCCTGACGCGCATCGGCCGTCCGCACAGGGTCGTAGCCGCCGCCCGCACCGGCCCCACCGTAAGGATTCTGTCCGGCCGGCGGGTATCCCGACTGAGGATCGCCATAGCCGGTGCCCGCGGCGCCCGACTGAGCATAGGGATTGCCGGTGTTGGGGTACTGGTCCGGATAGGCGCCGCCCGCCTGCTGTTGCTGCTGGGCGTAGGCCGGGTCGTAGGGATTCGCAGCGTTGGCCCCCGCGGCGCCGTAGGCGTTTTGTGGATTGTTGCCGATCGGGTAGCCGTTTTGGGGCGTTTGCTGGTTGCCGGCCTGGTCCATGTATCCGGCGGCCGGCGTGGGATATTGCTGTTGTTGCACGGCCGCGGGCGGCGTGCTCGACGATTGCGAGTAGGGAATCGACTTCTTTCCGGGCCACCAGCCGGGCTTCGAGGCTTGGCAGCCGAGCGAACCCAACATGCAGAATGTCACGACGGCCCACCGCGCTAAAGAGGCTTGCATGGCTTACGCGCCCTTGGGGATATGCCTGCCAAGGAAGCGACGCGGCGCGATCGAATCGCGACCTTGCCTGGTCTTCTTCCCTGAAGACGGAATATTGGTGATGTGCCTGCTCCGCCTCGATCAACTGCTGGTCGAGGCGTCGCGTCCTAGACTGGTATTTCGGATCTGCGGGGTGCTTTTCTTTACGCAAGCCGAAAACTTTGCGTACACGGAAACGCCGTACTTTGTGCAACGGGCGTTTTCGGCGACGGATTATAGAACGGCCCGCCGGCCCGTCAACGGCAGTATTGCCGGGATAATCCCGTATCGCTGGCGAACTGAGGACCTTGGGGTACTGACGCACGCGGGTCGGCACGTTGCGTTGCGGAAAACAACACCGTCGCTGCGGCGAGCTTGCAACGCAACTCGCATGGATGACGGGTCTTCCAGCAACCTTGCGGCCGCCTTGAAAAAACCGGCCGCAACCACCGCGATGGAGGGTAGGCAAGACGCCAAACCCCAAGACCCAAGACCGCAATCCAAAATCGAAAATCCAAAATCCGACCGCCGTCTACCCCTCGATAATCTTGTTCCCGAAAAACAGCCCTTCCAGGTCGGCCAGGCGGAACGTGTCGCGATGCTGGATGCTGTCGTTGACCAGCCGCATCAGGGCGTGGGCTTCGAGAAACGAGACGCTGCGCACCGGTTCGGCGGCCATGTAGCCGGCCAGGTTCTCCAGGTCGTGCCGGCGAAAACCGCTGCCGATGACCACGAAGTAAATGCGGTCGATGCCGGACTGAACCAGCTCGCGGCCGTGCCGCGTGGCGTAATCGCAGAACTGGCGGTCATCGGTGCCCAGCGTGTAGCCCGCGCTGCGCACCTTGGCGTCGAGCACCAGCCCGAAGCGGTCGGCCGGGGCCAGTGCCAGGCAA
The DNA here is from genome assembly GCA_035533075.1 of Pirellulales bacterium. Classification (NCBI taxonomy): domain Bacteria; kingdom Pseudomonadati; phylum Planctomycetota; class Planctomycetia; order Pirellulales; species Pirellulales bacterium. Next base: position 10,337 of record DATLUO010000147.1, read on the forward strand.
TCGGCCGTGCGGCCGCAGCCTTGCCCCAGTTCTTTCACCACGAAACCAAGGCTGCGGAAGGCGTCGGCGCAGCGCTCTTCGAACAACAGCGACGCCGGTTTCTCCTCGTCGCCGTCGCCTCGGTACGCAACGCCCTCTGTGGCGTTCCGCTCCGTGGCGTTCCGCACACCCCGCGCGAGATCGGCCAGGTCGCAAAGTCCGGCCGGCAAGAAGGGAAACCGCGTCGCCGCGCCGCTGGAGGATGGCCTTCCCAGGCCGTCTCGTGAGGGTGCGGCGCTGTCGTGCTCCGCGACATCTCCTCTCGGCCAAAGCCTTTGCTGCCGATCGATGACGCGCACGCCGACGTTCAAGAACCGCACGTCGCCCGGATGTTGCCGGACCGTGCGTTCCACG
>DATLUO010000148.1 GCA_035533075.1 Pirellulales bacterium
CCGAACTCGGTACGCGGGCCCCGTACACCAACCCGAAGCGCCAGCGAGGAACGTGAAAAGGCGGCAAAACCTCGCTTGCGCTTCGGGTTAGTGTGAAAATGGGAACGGGTTCGGCGAAGCTTTACCGTCGCGGAAGCGCAAACGCTTTGGCAATAAGGATTTGCGACTTATCCGTTGGAGGGGTGTCAGCCGTCATCCTGCTCACTTTGGCAGCGTGCTGCCAAAGTGCCCGCGGCCCGTTCGTCTCCGGCAGCGCGTGCCGAGGCGACACGTGTGTCGCCTGGGCACGGGGTAAAACGGCTTTCCTCTCGCGGAGCGAAAGGGCTACGGTCGGCAAATGCGCCGCGCGCGGCGCAAGTGAGGGCGGCCCGTTCGTCTGCGGCGGCGCGCGCCGAGGCGACACGCGTGTCGCATGGGCACGGAGTAAACGGCTTTCCTCTCGCCACACGCTTAGCACGTCCTCGTCGGAATGCGAGATTACGGCCTGATTGCCAACCTTGCCGCCGCCCGCCATACTCGCAGGAGGTGACGGCGGTGAGGTCTGCGCGCAACATGAGCATGCCCGAAGCGATGAATGCGGTTGAACCGGCGGACGATGCCGACCTGTCGGGCAAGCAGCTTGCCGGCTTCCGCCTGCTGCGGCGCCTGGGCCGCGGCGCCATGGCCGAAGTCTATCTGGCCGATCAGCCGTCGCTCGGCCGGCAGGTGGCCGTCAAAGTGCTCCGAGGCCGCCTGGCGGCCGATGAGACGTATGTGCGGCGCTTTCAAAACGAGGCCCGCGCCGCGGCGGCCCTGGTCCACGCCAACATCGTGCAAGTCTATGAAGTTGGCAGCGTGGATGGCCTCCACTATATCGCCCAGGAATACGTGCAGGGCCAGAACCTGCAAGAGCTGATGACGCGGCGCGGCCCGCCCGCCTTGAGCCAGACCCTGGCCATTGTGCGGCAAGTGGCGGCCGCGCTGCGCAAGGCCGCGGCGGCGGGCATCGTGCATCGCGACATCAAGCCCGAAAACATCCTGCTGGCCCGCACGGGCGAAGTGAAGGTGGCCGATTTCGGCCTGGCCCGCATCATCACCGCCGGCGCCGCGCCCGAGCTGACGCAGGTCGGCGTGACGATGGGCACGCCCCTGTATATGAGTCCCGAGCAGATCGAAGGCCGGCCGCTCGACCCGCGCAGCGACATCTATTCCCTGGGCGTCACGTGTTATCAGATGCTGGCCGGAACGCTGCCGTTTCGCGGCGACACGGCGCTCAGCGTCGCCGTCAAGCACCTCAAGTCAACGCCGGAACCCCTGGATCAATTGCGGCCCGATTTGCCGGCCGAGCTTTGCCGCATCGTCCACCGCATGCTCGCCAAACTGCCGGAGGATCGCTATGCCACGCCCCGTGAGTTGTTGGTCGATCTGCGCGGACTGCAACCGCCGGGTGAAGCGGAGAGCGACGTCGATCTGGCCGGACTGGGTGCCGATTACGTCGAGGTGCATGCCGCGACCGAGCGGTTGGCGCTGCTCACGCGGACGGCCGCGCTGCAAACCGTGCGCTTGCGGCGGCGGAGGTGGTGGTTGGCTGCCGCGGCCGCGGTGGCGATGGCCGGCGGGGCGGTCGCCGGCTGGTTGACGCGGCCGCCTTTTCTATTGGCGGGCGCCGGCAGGCACGAGGTGACCAGGCAAGCCAGCGCTCAGGCGCAACTCTACTTCGCCAAGCTGGCCGGCACGGAAGCCGGGTTGAACAGTGTGGAGCGGTTCTATCCAGACGCGGAATATGAAGTGCGAATGGCCAGGCAAGAGCTTGCCCGACGCTACCTTTATCAGGGCCGCTGGAGCGAGGCCGGGCAGCTCTTCGACCAGTTTGCCGAATCGGGCGACGCGGCCGCGCGGGCCTTTGGTCTGGCCGGGCAAAGCATCGTGTTGGCCAAAGACCGCAAGTTCGACGAGTCAGCCAGCCGGCTGGCCGAGTTCTGGCCTCTGCACGACAAGCTCGACGACACGCATCTGGCGCGTCTGTTGCGGGCCACCTTCGAGGCCGACCATCGGGCCGGCCAATCGCACCTCAGCCAGCAGGAGGCCGACGCCCTGAAGCAGTGGCTCGCAGAGGACGAGCGGTTTGAGTTGCCGGGCGGTTGACAGGCGAGAGCCGGTCGGGTAACAAAACGAGTTCCAGCGGTTGAAAAACCGACGACGTTTGCCCTTGGGTCGAGCCGGGCAGGCGGTCGATGTGCCCGCATCGTCTAGTGGCCTAGGACGCTGGGTTCTCAGCCCAGTAACCGGGGTTCAAATCCCCGTGCGGGTAGCTTTTTAGGTTGCAACGCCTCCGTCGCCGACCCGAGACCGTTCATTCAAGAGACCGTTATGCTTCAGCGGAAGCCCGTCTTCCCGCACGTGATCGAAGTCAACTATCAAGCGGGCGAGCGCTTGGGGTGCAACGTCTACCTGGTCTACGATGGCCCCGAGTGGATCCTGATCGATATCGGCTACGAAGATACGGTCGACGAAATCGTCGAAATGATCCGACAGTTGGACTTCCCGCTCTCCAACTGCAAGACGATCGTGGCCACGCACGCCGACGTCGACCATATCCAAGGCCTGGCCAAGCTGAAGCAGATTCTCAAGGCGACGGTCACCGGGCATCCCCTGGCGGCCAAGCCCCTGGAGTCCGGCGACCGCATCAAGACCTTCGCCGAAGTCACGGCGCAAGACATCCACCTGGAAATGCCGCCGGTCAAAATCGATACGTTCGTCGACGACGGCGACACCATCGACGTCGGCGGCCTGCACCTGGAGGTCTGGCACACGCCGGGCCATACCGACAGCCAACTCTCGTTTCGCCTCGGTGATTTGCTGTTCAGCGGCGACAACATCTATCGCGACGGCTGCGTCGGGGCCATCGACGCCCATCACGGCAGCGACATTCGCGCCTTCATCGCCTCGCTCGGCCGGATTCTGGCGAGCGACGTCGAGTGGCTGCTTCCGAGCCACGGTCCCATCTTTCGCAAAGACAATGCGGTCGTTCAAGCGACCATTGACCGGCTGGAAGGCTACCTGCACATGGCCGACTTCGGCACGTGTGCCGTCGACTGGCCGCTGATGGACGAATGGGACCGCGAACTGGCGGAGGGCCGGCTGCCCTCCTGACTTCGATTCTCGGCGGGAGACTGTTCAAGATAGGGCATTCGCCTGTTTTGCGGCATTTGCGGCCGGTGCGGGATATTCTTTCCAGCCGTGCCGCGGCGGCGGCCGATCAATGCCCTTAGCAACCAATAGCCGCCTCATTTTCAGGGGGATTTCATGATTCGCCGCATGATGCTGGTTTTCTGCTGCGCGGCGGGCGTTTCGGCCGCGACCGCGGTCACCGAAGCCCACGCTCAACAGGCGTTCGGCCGGCAATGGGGCCGCAGCTACAACACGCAAGACTGGGAGCGGTTCTACCACTACCCCTATGTCTATTATCCGCAAAACTTCTGGAGCACCGACTACTATCGCAGCTCCGAGAGCCTCTACTATCGCTACCCGCCGGAAATGCGGATTCCGGTCTACAACCGCAACTGGCAGAACTACTATCCGCAGAATCGCCGCTATCACTACGGCCACCAGTTCATTCTCGACACGTTTTAGTGCGCTGTCAGCCGTTCGATTGATTGATTCAGTGGCAAGCGCAGGGTGGGGCCAGCGAGCTTGCGAGCGCCGGCCCACCATAAGCGACGTCATAACGGTGGGCCCGCGCTCGCAAGCTCGCTCGTCCCACCCAACACAAAAGGCCCTTTGTGCGCCTTTTAACGGCGGTCGAACCGGCGCGGAAGTTCGCTCGCCTCGCAGGCCGAAAACAACCTCTGGGATCGGGCGTTGCCCCGGCTCGGAGCGGCATCGCAATTGCTCACGCGCTGCCGCTGTCAAGGCCCGTTGCCGAAATCTGGGCGAGATGGTTGTTTTTTTGAGACTGGCGAGTATATAACAAAGCAAGGGCCTTTACCGATTAGGTCGGCTTTGTTGACCCGCCGCCTATGTGAGGTGGACGGCCGCTTAATGGTGCCGGTCGTCGCAGCCTTGACGAAACTCTGCGGCTGGTGGGCGGTTCCCGACGAAACTGAGCAACTTTTGATGCGCGCCAAACAACTTGGAAAAACCCTGAATAGCCGGGAGCTGAATGCCCTCATTCACCCCCTGCGCTATCTCAACAACTACATCAACGTCGCTTACCTGGCGTTCGATTACTTGACGCTCGTCACGGTGCTGGTCGGGACGATCGGGTTCTGCGAGTTGCGGGGCGGTTGGGGCCTGTCGTGGCTGTGGGACATTCCGGTCGTGACGCTGGGCATCCTGCTCGTCGGCGCGGTGCAGCATCGGTTCGCCGGGCTGGGGCATGAAGGGGCCCATTGGATCTTGTTCAAGAACCGGCTCGTCAACGAGTTTGTCTCCGACTGGTTCTGCATGTTTCCCATCTTCTCAACCACGTCCCAGTACCGCCTGATGCACCTGGGGCACCATGAATACACCAACGATTGGGAGCGCGATCCGGAACTGCTCAACATGGGCAAGACCCGGATGATGGACCGCTTTCCCATGACGCGGGCCGAGTTCGCGCGGCAGTTCTTTTCGCGCATCTTCTGGCCGCCACGCCTGTTGCGTTACGTGTGGGACAATATCTACACCACCACGTTCGGCAACAGCGTCAATCCCTATCAAAAACGCCTGCCCAAGGCATTGCCCGGCCGCATTGGCCCCTTCCGCATCACCAGCCTGTTGGGGTTGGCCTATCTGCCGATCATGGTCGGCGTGCTGGGTTTCCTAAGCTGGTTCGGCAGCGGCGTGCAGATGGCCGCGGCCACCGTGCTGCTGCTGGCGGGGGCCAGCGCGGTGGTTTACTCGCTTCCCAATGCCTGGTTTTTTCAGTCCGACTTCCGGCCGGTGTATTCGGTCAAGTCGGCCAGCGTGCTGCGGCTGATCTGGTTCACGCTGTTGGAATGCGGGCTGGCCTCCTCGCGTCTGATCACAGGCGAGGAGTGGGGCGTCTATTTCTGGTTGCTCTGGGTCGTGCCGATTTTGACGAGTTTTCCCTATTACATGTTGCTGCGAGACCTTTACCAGCACGCCAACGCCGACGACGGCAAATTGACCAACAGCCGCGTGATTTTCGCCAACCCGATTGCCCGCTGGGCCATGTTCATCTACGGGCAAGACGCGCACCTCACGCACCACCTGTATCCCGCCGTCCCGCACTACAACCTGCAGCAGCTCCACCGCCTGCTGGTGGAAAACAACGAGGAATACGCCCGGCATGTGGTGGAGTGCCACGGCGTGATCTGGCCGCGGCCCGGCAAGCTGAGCGCGCTGGATTGCATGGAAGTGCCCACCTGCGAACCGGCGGCACAAGAGCAACCGCTCGAGTTGGCCGAAGTCCGGTAGCAGTAGCCGCAGGCTTAGAACAATCGTCAGCGGATGTTCGGCAATTGCCTGACCGCTGATTTCGCCCCGGCCGGGCAAAACGTTGATCGCGCCCGGCCCGTCTCCATGCCGACGCGCTCGGCGGTGGCGATGCCGCCGTGGCGGTCGCGACACAACCCATTGTACTGACACCGCCTGCTCTGTTTGTCAAAACCGGTCAGGTCAGGTGCCAAACTCCGGCCGCCGCCGTTCAAGCTGAGTCTGCAAGCGCTGCACAATCGAACTGTGCATCTGGCTCACGCGGCTCTCCGAGAGATCGAGCGTGGCGCCGATCTCCTTCATCGTCAGCTCTTCGTAGTAGTAGAGAATGATGATCAGCCGCTCGTTGCGGTTCAGGCCCTTGGTGACCAGCCGCATCAGGTCGGTCTTTTGGATGCGCCGCGTCGGATCTTCGCCCTTCTTGTCTTCCAAAATGTCGATTTCGCGGACGTCTTTGTAACTGTCGGTCTCGTACCACTTCTTGTTCAGACTGATCAGCCCCACGGCGTTGGCGTCAAGAATCATCTTCTCAAGTTCGGGCACGCTGATCTCGAGCTGCGCGGCAAGCTCCGTTTCGGTCGGCTGGCGGCCCATCTTCGTTTCCAGCGTCTTGATGGCCTCGTTCAGCTTGCTGGCCTTCGAGCGCACCAGCCGCGGCACCCAGTCCATCGTCCGCAGCTCGTCGAGCATCGCCCCGCGGATGCGCGGCACGCAGTAGGTCTCGAACTTCACGCCCCGCGAAAGATCGAAGGCGTCGATCGCGTCCATCAGACCGAACACGCCGGCCGAAACGAGATCGTCAAGCTCCACGCCTTCGGGCAAGCGCGACCAGATTCGCTCGCCGTTGTATTTGACCAGCGGCAGATACATCTCCACCAGCCGGTTGCGAAGCTCCTGGTTCGACGGATCGGCTTTGAACGTCTCCCAGATTTGAGCGACATCTTCCGGTGCGACCGAGATTGCCATGCACTCCTCCGTGATTGCACACTGCCGACCAATCCGCGAATTGATCAGGGTTTGGTTTTGCTTCGGGCGGCCGGTTCCTTGGCTTCCCGTGCGGCGATCTCCGCCGCCAGCTTAATGCGAATCGATTCCAGCACGATCCCATCGGCCAGGATGCCGACGATGCACCCCAAGGGGTACGCCGCCAACAGGCCCAGCCAGGCCGCAAACAAGGTCGGTCCGGCCCCGCCGCCGTGAACCCATCCGCGGGCGATCACGGTGACAAAGGCCAGCAAGCCGAGAATCCCGCCGTAGCCGCGTGCCACGCTCGTCGCTCCCGGCCGCGCCTCAAACGCGGTACAACCGATCAAGTTTGCCAGTCGGCTGCTGGCCGACACCGAGCGTTATTATCGGCGGTCAGGCCCCTGCGGCTTGAATCGTTTGTTGCGATTCATGATTTTCTCCCGGTGATTGGAATCTGCACAAGTTAGCTGCGAGTTGGATGAGCGATTGGCTGGCGGGGCAAGCCGGCGACAGGAGCACAAACGGGCATCGTCGGGCCGCGGCCGCGGCAATCTGCGGAGACTCCGCCACCGCCGCCGCCTGCGCAAGATCGAGACCCAGGAATCGGCGACCGGCTTCGGCCAGTCGCGCGTGCGTCTCGCGCGCCTGACGCTCGTTGGCCGCCCGGTTGATGACGGTCTCGACCGCCACGGTCCGATGTATCGCGGCCAGGGTCTTGACGGTGGCGTAGGCATCCATCACCGAGGTGCTGTCGGGCGTGGAGACCAGCAATGCGTGATCGCTCGACCGCCAGAAGCGCTCCACCACACGGTTGACGCCACAGCCGGCGTCGATGACGATCTGGTCGACGCCGTCGAGTCCGGTAAGTTCGAGAATCAGCCGCTCTTGGGCGGCGGCATCGCAATCGGTCAAGTGTCCGGTGGCCCAGGCCCCCGGCAACACTCGAAGGTCGCCCGGACCCGCCTGAATTGCCGCGGCGACGCGCTGGCGGCCGGCCAAGACATCGCCGATCGTGTATCCTTCGCGCGTATCGCAAAGCGCCGCCACGTCGCAGCGACCCAAGTTCCCATCGACCAACACGGTGCGTCGCCCGATGCGGGCAAAAGCGGCGGCCAGATTCACCGCGACGGTCGTGGTGCCGACGCCTCCTTTGCCACCGGCAACCACCAGCAGCCGCGGCCTCGGCGCGCGGCCTGGCCGCGCGGTTCGCGCGCCATGCATCAAGCGTCGCAGACGATCGGCCTGGTCAAGCATGGAAGAGATGAGGGATGAGAAATGAGAGATGAGAGATGAGAGATGAGGGGTAGGGTGGGACCAGCGAGCTTGCGAGCGCCGGCCCACCCTGTTTCAGGCATCAGGCATCAGGTTTCAGGTTTGGAGCGAGCATTTGATCTGACACCTGACGCCTTTTCCGCAGTGGGCCGGCACTCGCAAGCTCGCTGGTCCCACCCTACAAACCTACAATTTGTCGTGATAGCCGGCGGGCGTCGGCGATCGCAATGTCGTCGGGCACGTTCTGACCATGAGTCACGTAGCTCACCGGCAAGCGGCTCTCGCGCAGCAGCGGCAACAACTGACCCAACCCCGTAGCTTCGTCGAGCTTCGTCAACAGCAAGGCGGTGGTGCCGACGGCGGCGAAGCGTTCGGCGGTGCGCGTCAGCACCGAGGCATTGGCGACGCTCGACAACACCAGGTGGACTTCGTGAGGCTGCGCCTCTTCAATCAGCGCGGCCAGCTCTTGCAGCTTGACCTCGTCTTTCGGGCTGCGGCCGGCTGTGTCGAGTAGCACCAGGTCGAGATCGGCCATGCCTCGGACCGCTTGCCGCATCTCCGCGGCCGTGGCCACCACCTGCATCGGCAGGTCGATAATGTCGGCGTAGGTGCGAAGCTGTTCCACCGCGGCAATGCGATAGGTATCGACCGTAATCAGGCCCACGCGGCGTTGGTCCCGCAGCCGAAAGTTCGCGGCCAGCTTGGCAATGGTCGTCGTCTTGCCGACGCCCGTGGGACCGACCAGGGCCACCAGCCGCGGGTGGCCGGGAGTCACGGCGATTGGCCCGTGAGCGGCAATCTGGCTTTCGATTTCGCTCGCCAGCCAGTTGCGGGCAATGTGAGCGTCGCCGCGCACTTGCGGTGGCGCCGCACTGCGGACCTGCTCGACCAGCTCGCGTGCCAGCTCCTCGTCAACATCCGCGTCGATGAGATCGGTAAAAAGCTGGAACAACTCGTTCGACCAATCCGACGGCCCACCGCGCCGCGATTGCCGGCAAAGGTCTTCCACGAGTGAATGCAGTTCGTCCAGCCGGCCTTTCAGTTCGTCGCGAAACTTCGACTTGGCTTCCCACTCGATGCCCGGTGCGAACTCGCGGTTGGCCGGCGCGGCGGACGGCTCTTCGCGCCGCGGCAAGCGGCTGGGCACGTTGACCTCGTTCGAGGCCGTGACCTCGATCTGCCGCAGACCGGGCAGCCAACTCCACAAGACGCCGCCGCGGATTTCGCGCGTGTGCAGCACGGCCGCCGCCGGACCCAATTCGCGGCGGACCAGCGCCAAGGCTTGCTGCATCGTCGGTGCTCGGAAAGTGCGGATGTCCATCAGGGTTCAACCGATTTTGGATTTTGGATTTTGGATTGTGGATTTTGGATGCTCACTTCCGAGCAATCCAAAATCCAAAATCGGAAATCCAAAATCACTTGCCGTCCATCACCAGCCCCATCGATTCCAACTTCGTGTCGCGCGTGATCTCGTTGTAACTCAGGATGATCGCCTGCGGGAGCTGAGCGGCGGTCATCTGACGCAACGCCGCGCGGATCTGCGGGCTGACCAAAATGATCGGCGGATGGCCGCGCGTGATCAGCTTTTCCAGTTCCTTAGACAATACGCGGCAGGTGGCGTCGATCGCCTGCGGCGACATGCGGATGAACAGCCCGCGGTCGTTGTGCTCGAAGCCGGCCCGAATGCGGTCTTCGAGCGCCGGGTCGAGCGTCACCACATGCAGGCGGCTTTCGGCGTCGCGATAGCGCGAGCAGATCGTGCGCGCCAGCCGGTGCCGCACGTATTCGGTCAACAGCAACGGGTCTTTCGTCCGCCCGGCGTAGTCGCCCAGCGTCTCCAAAATCGGGCTAAGCTGCCGGACCGAAACCTGCTCGCGCAGCAGCATCTGCAAAATCTGCTGTACCTCGGCCAGTTTCATCTGGCCCGGAATCAGCTCCTCGACCACGGCCGGCGACGATTTCTTCAACTCATCGACAAGATGCTTGGTGGCGTCGCGGGTGAGGATTTCGTCGGCATGGCGGCGAACGACTTCGGTAAGGTGCGTGGCCAGCACGCTCTGCGGCTCGACGACCGTGTAGCCCATCATTTCGGCCTGGTCGCGCTGGGCCGGTTCGATCCAGACCGCGGCCGTGCCGAAAGCGGGCTCGCGCGTGGCCACGCCGGGCATTTTGCCGCGCGTCACGCCCGAATCGATCGCCAACAGCATCGCCGGCATGACGTTCGCTTCGGCCACCGGGCAATCGCCGACCTTGATGCGATAGGTGTTCTGCTCCAGCCGCATGTTGTCGCGGATGCGGACTTTGGGCATCAAGATGCCGATGTCGGCGGCCACGTTCTGCCGCACGCGCTGCACGCGCTCCAAAAGGTCGCCGCCGCGTTTTGGATCGGCCAAGCGGATCAGGCCCACGCCGATTTCGATTTCCATCGGATCGATGTTGAGATAGTCTTCGACGCGTTCTTCCGCCGGCTTTTTCTCGGCGGCCTTGGCCTTGGCGTCGGCGGCGGTTTTGACGTCCTTGCGATTGCGCGTAATCGACAGTGCCAGTCCGATGCAGCCGCCGCCCAAGGCCAGCAGGGGGAAGGTCGGCAGCTCGGTGAACACCAGCGCGCCCAGGAAGGCGCCCGCCACCGCCAGGGCCTGCGGCCGTGCAAAAAGCTGCCCCATGAACTCGCGCGGCAGGTCGATCTCGTCGGTGCTGCGGGTGACCAGCAGGCCGGCGGCCAACGAGATCAAGAAGGCGGGCACCTGGCTCACCAGTCCGTCGCCGATGGTCAGCTTGGTGAACAGCGCCCCGGCCTCCGCCACCGTCATGCCGTCTTCGACGACGCCGATGAACAGCCCGCCGATGATGTTGATCAGCGTAATCACGATGCCGGCGATGGCGTCGCCGCGCACGAACTTGCTGGCACCGTCCATGGCCCCGAAGAAATCGGCCTGCTGCGTGATTTCCGCCCGGCGGCGCTGGGCCTCGCGCTCGTCGATGATGCCGGCGTTGAGATCGGCGTCGATGGCCATCTGCCGGCCGGGCATGCCGTCCAAGGCGAACCGCGCGGCCACTTCGCTGATGCGCGTGGCGCCCTTGGTGATCACCACAAACTGGATGAGCACGATGATGGCGAAGATAATCAGGCCGACGACCAGCTTGTCGCCGGCCACGAACTCGCCGAAGCTTTTGACCACGCCGCCCGCGGCCAGCAGACCCTCGTCGGCGGCCCGCGTGAGAATCAAACGGGTGGTGGCCACGTTCAGCACCAGGCGGCCGAGCGTGGTGGCCAGCAGGAGCGAGGGAAAAATACTGAACTCCAGCGGCGTTTTGACGTAGATGGTGGTGAGCAGCATGATCACCGCCACCGTGACATTGGCTGAAAGGAGCACGTCCATGAGCGCAGGCGGCATCGGCACCATAATCACCAGCACGCTGGCGATGATTCCGACTGGCAAGACCAGGTCCGACGAGCGCGCAAGCGACGACGTCAGACCCGGCCGTGGCGGCGCAACGGGGGCCATTCCCAAAAACTCCCTGGGAAGACGCACGATCTCGGCTGAGATCGGATTGGACGTGAACTAGGGCAGAAGAGGGGCGAAAGTTAGTCAAAAGCCGGTTGGCTGTCCAGTCCGTTTCGTTCCCGCACCAGCTTCGCGATCATCAACTCTTCATCCGTGTGCATCACGCGGACGGGCACGCGACTTTCGTCAGCCGAGATTACGGGCTGGCTCGTCTCGTTGCGGCGCCGGTCGAGCGCGATGCCGAGAAAGTCCAACCCCTGGCAGATCATGGCCCGCACCTCGTGGGCGTTCTCGCCGATTCCGCCGGAGAACACCAGGCAGTCGATGCCGCCCAGGGCCGCGGCAAAGGCCCCGATCGTCTTGCGGACGTGATAGCAGAAGACGGCCACGGCTTCGGCCGCCCGTGAATCGCCGGCCCGGCGTGCCAGCAGGTCGCGCATATCGGAACTGGTCTCGGAGAGGCCCAACAGGCCCGAACGGCGGTTGACCATCTCGTGGAACTGGTCGAAGCTCAGCTTTTCCTGCCGGGCGAGGTACAGCACCAGTCCGGGATCGAAGTCGCCCGATCGCGTGCCCATCACCAGACCGGCGGTCGGCGTGAAGGCCATCGTGGTGTCGACGCACTTTCCGCCCGACACGGCCGCCATGCTGGCGCCGTTTCCCAGATGGGCCAGCACAACCCGGCCCTGAGCGGCCGCCGGATCGAGCCGGCCCAGTTCCTCCATAAGAAATGCGTACGACAGCCCGTGAAAGCCGTAGCGGCGAATGCCTTGTTCCGCGTATTTGCGCGGGATGGCCAGCAGACGGGCCTCGGCAGGAAGATGGCGATGAAAGGCGGTGTCAAAACAGGCGACCTGCGGCACTTGCGGCGTGGCCTTGCGAAAGGCCTCGACCAGGTCGATTTCGCCCGGCAGGTGTTCGGGGTCGAACGGCGACAATCGCCGCAGCTCCTCGAGCACGGCGTCGTCGATGCGGCAGGGTTCGACCAGGTTCGGGCCGCCGTGGACGATGCGGTGGCCGATGGCGGCCAGCGAAGCGATGTCGAGCCGCGAGCCGAGCCAGGCGATGAGTTGCTCGACGGCATGGGCATGGTCGTGGGCCGTCAGGGGAACGTCGGTCTTTTCGTTGGTCCGCTGATCGCTGGCTTTGAGGTTGCCGTCGGCCATGCCGATGCGGTCGATGTTGCCCGACAGCCAGCGGCGTGGTTCCTCGGCCAATTCGAACAGCGCGAACTTGATGCTCGACGACCCGCCGTTGATCGCCAGCAGCGTGCGGACGGGCACAGCCGGCGTATGCGGTTGGCCTTTGGTAGCAGGACTGTCGGCAACGGGTTGATCTGGCATGTTCTGCTTCTGCTGAGAACGACGTTGGGCTGTCCGTCGGCGATCCGCTGCCATCGTAACCAATGCCGAGGCCCCGGCAAACGGGCGCGATCGCCGGTAGTGATACCGTTTGGCAAGACGTAAAGAGAATCTCTGTAGGGAACGCCCTCCGTGGCGTTCCGTGAAGCGGGAAGGACGGTCAACACCGGGCTCACGGAACGCCACGGAGGGCGTTCCCTACAGATTCGGAGCGATTATCCTCGACGCCGTCTCAAACGGTATCACCACCGATCGACTTGCTCGCAGTGATGGACGTCGCTTTCGGTGGGCCGGCGCTCGCAAGCTCGCTTGCCCCACCCTACGCTTCGCCGGAACAGAAACCGTTTAAGCAAAACACCGTCAACCCATGCAAAAGGCCAAGTTTTCACCGGCCCAGCCTCGGCCTGCGCGGCAGGCGACACGTTTGTCGCGTCCAACGAGGCCCGCGGCGCAAGAAATGGGTTGCGCTCAAATTGGTGCGACTCCGGTTCGACGTCCGTCAGCAGCATTGAGGATCCTGGAGCACCCGCAGCGCGTGCTACACGCCGCGGGCGGAGTGGACCATAACAAAAGCGACACGCGCGTGTCGCTTTTGTTTAGGCGCCGTGTCGGAGGCGGGTGCGGCGTCGCCCCGTATGATCGCCGTAAATGCTTTCGTGGCTTTGGTTTGCGACGTTAGCGCCGCCGGGTACCGCGGCGATTTGGCGCCAGTGCTTGGCCAGGCACCCAGCGCGAAGACCGCCGCTTACTGCACGCCGTAGTCGAAATCATTGAGCATGGCAAGGAGATGTGTACCGCTGGGCTCATTAAAGTCGCGCAGCGCGTGTGCGGCGGCCGCCCGAACTTCGGGTTCCGCGTCATCGAGCGTGGCGAGTAGCGCTCGAATCCGCATCGGGCAGTCAACCGATGAGCGGGTCGTTCGCAAGGGGCCAATTACAGCGACGACGCCGAGCTGACGACGAATTAGTGGACTCGGGCTTAAACGCCAATTACCATTCGGATTGGGATTATAAGAAGGCGGATGCTATATAATGGTTAGGGGACGTGGTTGAGGAATTAAGGAGGAACCCATGGCTGCGATAACTGATGTTGGCGACAACTCCCGCAAAGTGCTGCGCATTCTCCACCAGCTTGGAGCGACGAGCGGAAAGAGGCTGAAAGAACTTACCCACCTCGATTCAAATGCCCTTGTTGCGGCGGCTAGTGAATTGCGAGATTTGAACGTGATCGCCGCGAGTGAAAGCGCTCTCGACACGCAGCAAGTGGACGACGCCTACTACAATCTGATGCCCTCGGCCGTTCCTGCGGTCCAATATCTGTTGAGCAATCCCCAACAGAAACGGGGCTGAGGCCTGGGGTAACGAAATCAATTCCCAGTGATGGTGGCCCATGACCGGCCGCAGGGGACACAGCTATGGACCTCTCGACCTCTCCCGACCTAGACGTCCGGTTTTGCTACGCCATTGTGGTGTTGTTGGGTGTAATCGTGGCCGTGCGTCAATTCGGTACGCGTTTCCCGGATTTTGTCGGATGGAGATTCCCGGAAACGTGGGTGGTGTTTCTGTGCTACGTGGGCGTCCCTGTCTTGCTCTTCTGGTATTTTGATCGGATCAAAGCCATCTCCGATACGTCGCTGTTCGCCGCAGTCTTGATTGGGCTAGGCTATGAGCGAATCTTGAGTGGCAAGCTCGATCCCTTACCGGTGATCCCCGATGCGTCCAAGCTGTGGCAGCCGTTCATTGCCTGGTCCAATCGAGTGGCCGACCTCGCTGTCGCTTATCGCGAGAAACTGCGTCGCAAACACGTCGACCCTGATAAGCTGCGGCAGCTTGTTCCACGAGTGCTTCCCTTAGTGATTCTTTGGGCGTTGGCGTTCACGGCGCTCCTCGGCTCTGCGGCGTACTTGGCATATCAGCATCAACCCACTTACTTCGCCTGGCGGCTTCGTAAGCCTGCCACAAGCGCGGCGGATGTTGCCCGAACACGTCGCTCGATTGCAAGGCGGCTGGCCGACAAAACGACAGCCAAGCCGATGGAGCAGGCACTGTTGTGGGAATTTGATTCACCGAATTTGCCCTCCGCGCGTCTCGACGAAATCGTGGCGTTGCTGCTGCAATTCCGCAAGAGTATGCCCGACTTGCAGAGCAGCCTCGTCGATCTCTTGCGGACATCGAATGCCGATGTCCGTGCGCGCGCTCAGCAGGCGCTTTTGTTCCTGCGCAAGGAAGACGGTGGCGCAAAACTGCCGCCCGAACTGGAAAGCTGGAAACCGAGCACGTCGGACACAAACATGGCGATTGAAGGCTACATCACCATGTGGAAGGAAACTTGAGGTAGCCAACGCCAGAACGCTCTGGCAAAAACCCCTTCTCCGCCTCAACAGCGATACGATCTCCTATGGAAGACACCACAGCGACCGCCGAGAAAACGGCTAATAGCTGGAAAGCAAGCCAGGCGCCCTCCGCTGGCGCGTCTTCGGTTCACGGGGCATCGAGTGAATCACCGGACAGCCAATCGCAATGCAGTTCCTCGCAGGTCGCTGCTGCAACCGTGAAAGGTCCGAAGTCGCCTTCGATCCACTGCGTCCGTGACCTGATGGCGGTTTTGGTCTTGGGCGAAACGGCCTTGATTCTGTTGCTCGTGGCGCTGGCTCTCTGGAATCCCGAACGGTCTCTCAAGGCATGGGCGATGGCGGTCAATCGCGCAAACGCCGAGGAAGAAAACGAGCGCGAGTTGCTCGCTGCGCTCAGCCACCATGCGTATATCGCTGAACTGGTGCAAGAATACCTGACGTCGGGCTGGACCACAAAGCAGGCCCTTGGACCAGTGCTGGTTGACTACAATAATTCTATTGCGCGCGTCCGGAGCCTGGAGGGGCAGGCCATGGCCAGCGGCGCGCTTGATGCCGACATGCGCGAAGCCGTGGAGCATGCTACGTCAACCGTCAAGTCGATCGACGCGCAGCTTCGCAAGTTGACCGGTGAATTGGTGGCGGTCAACGTGCAGGAAACCAAGGACCACGCCGATCCGGAAAAAGCGACTGCGACCGCGCAGCAGCTTCTTCCGCTGGTCAAACAACTTCAAAGCCAGATCAGCAACCTGCCGTCAAAAAGTTGATGGCCAGAGAAAACTCCCCCATCCGATCATCCCATTTGCGACGGAGACGATTGCCATGATGCCGGCCTACTCCCATCAACCAGGTTTCCGCAATCTTGCGCGACTCGGCTTCTGCTGTGCCGTCTTTTTCACTGGCGTGCTTCCAGCTCGCCCGCTGCACGCGCAGCCAAGCATCGATTTTCTGCCCGCATCGGGAAGCGGGCTGGCAAATGGGCGCTTTGGGCCAACGGTCGTCGCACCGCGGTGTTCGCTGCGCATCCAACGTCTTGAGCCGAACGACTTCGTGCAGGTCTTAATCGACGGCACGGTTGTGCGGAAGTCGCAATGCGAAGGGCACGCGATGGTCGTGCCGCTTAAAGGGCTTTCTTCGGGCTGGCATGCTGCGGAGGCAAGAGTTACGCGGCGCCGCAACCGCGAAGTTTCAAAGACCACAAAGACGGTCGAGCGCTTTCCCGATCGTGAAAAAACGACGACCGTTGAGGAGAAGCACGGAAACGCCGAAGTCCTTTACACAGGTCCCCAGTTTTTCGAGGTTGCGAATCAAATGTCGATGCACGCCGGATTCAGAACACTTGGATTCGCTCGGCTGTGCTCCGCCAATGGCGAACCGCGCACGTTGGGCCACAATGAAAACCGCTTCCTGCCGTTTTCGGTCCTGCCAATCGTTCGCCCCGTTCCCGGCCCGCAAAGCATCACGGGGTTATCGGCCTTACCAGCAATGAACCAGCCGGCTGTCTCCACCGTCCCGACTGCATTGCCGACCGGCGCCGCACACGCGCCCGCGGAGGCTGGTTGGCTGACGTTCTGCTTCGACGACCCTGCCCGCTTCCGGTTGCCCGAATTCGCTCAATGCGGAGTTCCGTTGCCGACCGTCGGCGCGGTGATCTACGAAGGAATGCGGTTTAGCGTCGGGCCTCACGGCCGCTACCGCGTGAGCTTCGAGATCCAGACACCAGCGATGCCCCTTAAGCTTAACATGCAACTTCTTGTCGAGAGCGATTCTTTCGGTCCCCAAACGGTCACTATGCCACCTGTCTCTATTCCTTCCGAGAATCGGTCGGCCGCTCGGGAGGCAATCTACCTCGTTCAGCAAGAGGGATGGCACCCCGCCCTGATAGCGGACGCGGACGACTTGCTCTCCGTCACCCGCCGTGGCACGACCTGCCGCTTCGGGTTCGGGCTTGACGTTCCCTAATCGCGTGCAAGGCACGCCGCAAGTGCTTTCAGCGCAGGCAGTTAGGCAGCGACATACGGCTGCCGCCCCAGCGCTCTGGCTAAAAAGTGGGGTGAAAACTGGACCCTCTGGGCTGATTTTGCCGAATATAACTGGCGCAGGGCTATGCGTGAATGTTCGGGCAGCGCAGCGCCTAAAAGGGAACTCGATGCCTACCGAAAAGGCGACCCGAGGGACAGGACATGGTCTTTGGCAGCGTGCGGCAAGCGACCTGGTGTGTGGTGTTGGCGGCCTCATTTCTTTGGCTCGCCATCCAATATCGCGAGAACCATCGCGACTTGCGCTCCGGCCTGAGCGAGCCGCCGGACTTGTTGCAAGAGAACCACAGGGCGGTCCCTCTAGCACCGAGCAACCGCGCCGAGGTCAAGCTTGTGGCCTACGAAGAAGAGGACGAACGCCCGCGCGTAAGGCTGGCGCAGGTGCCTGCCGCGGCGACTTCGACGGCGCCGGCCGCCCCCAGCAAGGCCGATATTTCATCTTTCACGAACCTGCCAGCGCCGCCGGCGCCTAAGATCACGCTCGGCGGCAACGCACCAAAGACCGATCCCTCGGGTGCGTTACTGCTGAACAATCTCACGTTTCACGCAGCCGGAACCGACGACAAAGCCGCCGGCGTGACCGGAGGCGCATCCGCCATTGCCGTGCTCTTCAATGGCGTCGACCAGGCGGATACTCTGGCCAGCCCGGACGCCAAAAGCGGCGCCTGGGCGACCGACGTCACGGTGCCCATCGAAGGCGACTATGCCATCAGCGTGGTCCGCGTACTTTTGGATGCGAACAAGAAGCAAGTCGCCGTCGGAAAAGCATCTCCGGAGGTGCAGGTGCGAATTCGCACCAGTGGCCCGCACGTCACGAGAGCCGAGCCGCAAAACTTCGCTTACACGAAGTCCGACTCCGTCACCGTACACTTCGATCCCGATCATCCCCTGGACGGCACCAAGCTCGATAAAAACAACTACGTCTTGAAGGACAGCAAGGCGGCCCCGAAGGACGCCGTGACGCCCGTTCTGAATCCCGACAACTCCGTCACATTAGCCTACACGAATCTCTCGCCGGACCTTTACACGCTGACCGTCTACACCACGAAGATCGTCGACGTCTACGGCAACACCGGCCAGGCCGACTACACGACGCAGCTTTTCAAGCCCGTCGGTGGCGAGCTTCCGTCGGTATCGCCGGGCATCCACAGCCCCACCGGGCCCTATATCGAGTTCCAGGAATATCTCGACCCTCCGCCGGAGCCGAATGGATTCAATCCCGGCGACCACGTCGAAACGCGCGTCTCGCGGATGTACTACTTCAGGGACGCTCACCGAGTAGCCCAAGTGATCAACCGCACGGCGCAGTCGTACAACCGGGCAGCGGTCGACATGGAGCGTCAGTTGGCCGACCGTGCGCGGTACATTGCCGACAAGGCGACGGACGACCGTCAAGCGAAGGAACGCACCGCCGTTGAAGCCGCGCGGCAAACGCGCGAGGCCGAGCATGCATTGCAACATGCCGACGCGACTTTGCGATCGACCGTAAACCAATTGCAGCAGACGCAGGGCCAGCTCAACGCCGCCCAAAACCCGGCCGGCGCCCAGGCACCGGCCGCGCCGGCGGGCGCGAACGCCGCTGGCGGGGCCCCGGCCACGGGCCAGGCAGCGCATCCGGTAAACGGCACACCGCCGAACCCTCAGGTTGCACAACTGCAAAGCACCGTCAATCAACTGAACTCCGTCGCCGACACGGCCCGCATCCGCGCCCAAAGCGGTTTTGATCAAGTGCAACGCCTGCGGGCCGTCGAGGCGCAGGCCAACGAAGAGGCCCAGGCCGCCAACGCAGTCGAAGACCGTGCCCGCGAAGAGCAGTTCCGCCGTGAGGTCGCCGCGGCGAACGAAGACCCCGACACCTACGCGCCCGGCAAACCTCAGTCGAAAGATTACGTGCGGCGCGTGTCGCTCTCGGTCATCGGCGAAGGCGTGATCCAGCTCCGCGGCCCGATCAAGGGGATCAACGAGATCCGCAAAATGATCCACGAGATCGACGCGCCGGTGGGCCAGGTCAACGTCGCGGTGCATACAGTGCAGGTCAACGGCGAGCACGGCGACCGCATGGAGCGCGTCGAGGAGCGCATCCAGACCTACATCGACCATGCGCGGTTCCTCACGCTGCAATCGGCCGAAATGCTCCGCAAGGCAGCGGTAAAGGTGGCGGCCATCAAGGCGGCGGAGTGCAACGACCTGGTCGGCCTGACCCAGCAGGACCGCGACCAGAAGTATCTCTATTCCTTCTTCGGGGCCGATTTCATTCAAGAGTTGATCGCCCTCGATTCCGAGTTCCTGCACACGGGCAACAAGCTCCTTTCGCTGCATTCGATGGATACCACGAGCCTGCAATCGGCGCTGTTTCTGATGGCCCTGGCCAAGAACAGCACGCGGCTCGCGATCCTGACGGAGTTCGAGCAAATGACGGCGGCGGCCTTGCCGATGGCGGAGGAGCGCTACCTCGAAGCTGGCCTGTCGTGCGACTGTCCGCACAAGATGATTTGCCCACATCGGCATGCCTTTCAGTTGCTGGCCGGCAACGCCCGCTTCGAGTCGCTCCGCGGGATGTTCGACTCCGAGATCGACGTCGACGACACGATGACGCCGGTTCAACGCGAGTTCCTCAAGCTCGCCCAGATCCTCAAGAGCCGGCTTGTTGTCGAGCTCGAAATCAACCAACGAGTCATGGAGCGTGCGGTCATTGAGGAACGCCTGGGTAACTATGTGGAGCAGTTGAAAAAAGCGAAGTTGAAAGACGACGCGGCACAGACAGCACTGGGGAGAGCGACCACCACCGCTCAGACGCAACGAACAAAGGCGCTGGAAGCCATTTCTCAGCTCGCCACGGAATTAGCTTCCGTTGACGAAGCCGTCGCACAGGCACTGCAAACACCGCTGCCTGCGACCGGGATGACAGAGAATGTCACGCGATTCGCAAAAGACCAACTTCAAAAAGTAACCGGTGCCATTAGCCCAGAGGCTGCTCGTCAAATGGAGGCGGCCGCCACCGAGGACGCGGCGGAGCTTATTCTAGCGGCATGCTCCAATCGGGACGATCCTAACAACAGCATTCCTCGACGATTATTGCGACTCCAGGAACGCCAACTCGAACTCGCTGCACAGTCACTGACTGATAACGGCTCAAGGGATCTCATTAACGACTCACTGAAAGCGATTCGCAAACTTCCAGGGAACAGACAACAACTTCGTTTATTTCCAGATCCAACGAATAACCAGTGGTCAATTACGGTAACCCGTGATGGCACGTTGACAATATCTCAAGGGTTGTCAGAAAAATATCAGCGATCACTTGCTGCCAATATTCAGAAAGTAGAATGCCTGCGACGGTTCCTTCCGTCCGCTCAGTGTTGTTGCGCGCCCGGCACCCTGGAACAGGCAGATCAATGTTTTGGCCGCGTCAAGCAAATGAAATCCACGGAGATCCTCGACAATCTTTCTGCTATTGAGGAGATTTGGCATACCTATCGCCATGCGGGTTCTGAATTCAGTAAGCGGTTGTCACTGCAGTTGGATCGGCTGGATGAAGTGGCCCGCAAATTGTCAGATGCCGTTCTGCTTCAGAATGAAGGCTCGATTGCCGCTCTCTATGAGTCATGGAAAAAGGTGCGTGGCGAATCGGCCGGTTGCATGGACGGAGCGGGGTTCGAGCAGGCGCGCACGCTATTGGCCGCCGCCGACAAAGGCTTCGCGACCCTACTTGTTGCCGATCTTGAACGGCAATCGAAGCAGGAACAAGCGCTAGCGGCGCGGCGACCGCTAGACCATAGAAAATTCCTAGACATGCTCATCGATGAAATGGAAGACAAGTTCGTCGAACTGCTCGAAGGGACGCGCGCCCATACGGCCAATATCGACGCCTATATCAAGCGGCTGGTGACGTCGCTCAACGACGACTTCAACACGCAATTCTACTATCCCGCCTTCCGACAGGTGCGCCGCGCCAGCCGCATGTGGGACGTGACCATGGGGCAAATTGAGACGACCAGCATCCTGGCGAACAACCGCAGCTTTGCCAAGGTCTCGCCGGCTGCCACGATGGAATTCGACCTGCCGAAGCGCGACATTGTGATCGCCGAGGCGATGAACGGCGCCAAGGCCGCGGTCAGCGATTTTGGAGCGCTGGTCAACGATCCGGCGTTTGTCTCGTTGGCCAAGTTGAATAGCGGCCAGCCGACCAGCACGCCCGCGGGCGGCGCGACGGGCGGGTTGGCCACCGTCCGCGACGTGTTGCCCGGCCTCTCGACCGACACGGCCGAACAAGTCATGGCTCAGCAAGGGCCGGGGAACCAAAAGCTCGGCTCCGCCCTGGAATCGCTGATTCCCGATCCGGCCGTCTACAAGTTCGAGACCGGCACCGGCTACGAGATCCGGCCGGTGATCCAGCCCGACGGCCAGGCCGTCGTCTTCCATCTCCAATACATGTATACGACCAACGTGCGCGAGCCGGTGCGAGCAGACGAGAAGCACCTCGGCCGCGTCAAGCGGCACTTCATCGACACCGATGTGCAGTTGAGCAACTACGAGCTGCGCGAGGTGAGCCGATACCAGGTGGCACTCAAGGCCAGCCGCACCTCGCAAGGTGTGCCGCTGTTGCAAGACATTCCCATCGCCGGCGTGCTGTTCCGTCCGCTGCCGAGCGCCGAATCTTCGCTGCAAGAGAATATCATCCTCGGGCAAGCCACGATTTTTCCCACCCTGTTCGACCTGATGGGACTGCGTTGGGCGCCGGCGGTTGCCGATCTCGACCCGTTGCGGCTGGAGAACGACGAATTCGTCGTCCGCAACCGCCGCCGGGCCATTATGAACCGCGTCTACGACTTCTCCAGCGGCCAGGTTGATACGTTCCTGCGGATTCCCGAAGCCGAGCGGCGCACCGATCTTTATCGCTCGCAGGAAACGATTGAATCCGTACATCCCAACGGCTATCACGGCCCCGGCCTCAACTTCCGCGACAGTCACTTGGAAGAAGGATACGATCCCCGGAGTACGCCGGAAAGCCGGTTCGTTCCAGGCGACGATTTGGACGACACCCCGTATCGCCGGCGTGGGACGCCCCCCGTTCAAGGCCCGTCGATCCTGTCGCCAAGTGGCACCGTTCTCCCACACCGCGGCGATGGCGACGGAGACCGAAACTCCTCCGCACCGGAGCGGATTAACACGCCTGAGGGCGAACCGCAATCGCAGCGCCGGCATTCCGGCAAGACGGCGGTTGTCCGAAAAGCGCCGACGGCCAAACGATCCGCCGGCGGCCGAGCCTCGCGGCAGAGCGCGAAAGGCTCCGAGGCTACGCTTACCGAGTTCTTGGAGGACGAACACGCCGCTGACGGTTCCAGCCGACGAGCTCCCGCGCGCAAGTCGCCGCCGCGCATCGCACGCGACGAACTAACACCGCACAAGGCATGGTCCACCGGTCCTAGCAGTCGTAAACGATCCCCGGCCGTCGAAACGGCGGAGCACAACGCGAAGAAGAAACGCGGCTTGCTCAATTGGACAACGCGAAAAAAGTCAACCAATCGGGCAACGGAAAAGCGGTGAACCATGGATCGACTGGCACGATCAATTCGTGGCATGCGGCATCGCCGAGCGGCGGTCTGGCTCTTCGCCGCCGTCGTCCTCTTGTCCGCCGCCGCGCCCAGCTACCATTTCACGCGGCCCCGGGTCCGTTGCGGCATTCCAGCCCGCGATTATCAGCTCGCCACGTTTTCGCCCCACCTGGTTGCCATGAGCACGCCCGCTTTGAACGTCACGCCGCCGGCAGACAGTGCGACGGGCGTTCATACCGCCTTTCGGCTCTACCAGTTCAACGTGGCAAAGCTCCGCCTCGACCACTGCTCCATCTCGGAAATGGCATTGCAGATTCACCCGGACGGACATTGGCGATTGAATCTGCGGGCTGACCAGAACCCGCGCCAGTTGCAGCCGCTGGATGTGGTTCCGAATGTCACCACGGCTCAGCCCGCTACGAACTATACCGCCGATTTGAATCGCAATCTGTTTTATGTCCGGGTGCAATGCTATGCCGCCGAGGGCGGCGGACCGGGATCGCCGCTCGGCAAACCGGTCATCGCGATGCTCGCGCCCGAGCCGTTCTGGGTGCAGCGCGGCGAGCCACGGTTATGGATTGCCAAAGGCTGGGACGGAGACGTGCAACAATTCCTTTCCTTGATCGACCGCGTCGGCATCGAGTTTTACTATCGCGAGGCGCCGGGGCGGCAGGCGGGGCCGTAGCGGTATTTGAGCCAATGGAAAACCTCAAGATCGTCCTGCTTATTGGAAAGATGGCTACGAGCGAAGTCCTAGCACCGAAGGTGCGTAATTCGAAAGCCCAGGGTGGAGCGCAGCGGAACTCCGGGTTTTCGGATGAGAGAAGTGTATTAGCCCTGAAAGGGCGTCATTCCGCCGGCGCAGCGGCCGGCATCGCGCGGCGGATGCTCTGCGTGGTATGCGTCCCTTTCCTCGTTACCGCTTTCCCAGCGGTGGCCGTCGAACGCCACGCCGCCAACGTGCCGCCGGCCCTCGAAATCGAGGTGCTCGATCCGAACGCCGACCCGCGCGGCAATCCGGCCGTCGAGCTGGTTCGTGGCCGCAACGGACAATTAGCCGTCGATATTCCGCGTACGATCCTGGTCCACAAGTTTTATTACTCCGGCGACCGCTCGTTTCAAGCTCAGATGCTGCCGGGCGGCCCGACGATCGCGGTCGTCGACCATCCGAAAACCGGCCAGCGGTGCTATATCGACTTGAACATGCTGCCCGGTGCGCCGCGCGTCACCTACACCGCGCACGAGATTCAATACGACTACGGTCATCAGGCGATCATTCTTTGTTTCAAGGGCCGCAGGCCGAAAGTGATCTATCGCAACGGCACCCCGATCACGACGAAAGCGATTCGCAGCGCCAAGGCCGTGGCCGCTTGCACCACGACCGTGCTGGAGGAATCGGGGGTCTGTCATTACGCTGCCGAGGCCGCTCACGGCACAAAGAACGCGGTGGTCAATGTCGTGCATGGGGCGCACGACGTGGTGGTGATGGCTGCCACGCCGGTACTCAATGTTGCTCGCATGACGCCCATCGGAAGCCTTTTCAAGGCGGCACCCGAGCGCAAACGCGACGCGGAGGTCGCGCGCGCCGAACACGCGCAGCAAGCCGGCAACGACACGATTCGTACGCTTCGTTGACGCTGTTCCACTTGCAGCAGGCCGTGCTCACCGCGGCATCTTGACATGGGTGCGATCCGCCCAGTCCCGCGAAAACGCGACAAAAACGCCTGCGGATAGGACGGAATCGGCCGCGACTTCAACAAAACTCGTATTGGTGAAAGCAGCGGTCCTCCGTGAAACTCTGGTTGATTACAAGCCACAGTTCA
>DATLUO010000149.1 GCA_035533075.1 Pirellulales bacterium
TCATCCCTCATCCCTCATCCCTCATCCCTCATCCCTCATCCCTCATCCCTCATCCCTCATCCCTCATCCCTCATCCCTCATCCCTCATCCCTCATCCCTCATCCCTCATCCCTCCATGAAAGTAGCCGACTTCCTGCAATCGCGCCGCGACAACTGGCGGGAACTGGAAAAGCACTGCAACCTGCTGGAACATCGGCGCGTGAAAAACCTGGGACCCGCGACCATCGAACGGTTCGGCTCGCTCTACCGCGCGGTCTGCGCCGACCTGGCCCTGGCCGACTCCTATCAACTCCCCCCCAACACCGTCCACTACCTGCACCAATTGGTCGGCCGGGCGCATAATCAGCTTTATCCGAGCCGCGCCTTCGAGTTCGACTCTTGGACGCACGAGTTGTTGGCGGCAGTCCCGCAACGACTGTTCCGCGACCGGTCGGTGCGGCTGGCCTTCGTGCTGTTCTGGGGCACTTTTCTGGCGGCGGCGACGAGCGCCTACCAGTCGCCCGACTTCGCCGAACAGGTGATCGGCAAACAAATGGTGCGGCACATGGAAGCCATGTACGACAAGCCGGCCGAAGGTCGCGAAGGCGACACCAGCTCTTTCATGGCGGGGTTTTACGTCCGCCACAACGCCGGCATCGGCCTGCAATGTTTTGCGGCCGGGCTGCTGCTGGGCGTGGGAGGGCTGTTCATCACCGTGGCCAACGCGGCGGTCCTCGGCGCCGTGTTCGGGCACATGGCCGCGCTGCCGCAACGGACCAATTTCTTTCACTTCGTCACCGCCCACGGGCCGTTCGAGCTGACGGCCATCGTGCTGGCGGCGGCGGCCGGCATGCGGCTGGGCTTCGCCATGATCGATACGAAGGGCATGACCCGCGGGGCCTCGCTGCGGTTGGCCGCCAAAGAAGCCGTGACGAGCGTCTCTTTGAGCGTCCTCTTGTTCTGCCTGGCCGCGTTTATCGAGGCGTATATTTCGCCGTCCTCGCTGCCATACTCCGCCAAGGCATCGGTGGCCGTCACGTCGGCGGGACTGCTCTTGATCTACCTGGTGGTCTTGGGATATCCGCGAGGCGGCCGCGATGCAACTCGATAAGACGCGCATCGCCATTCGCGAGCGGAGCTTTCTCGACATTCTCGACCTGGCCTTGTCGGTATTGCGCCAACACGCCGGGCCGCTGGCACTGGCTCTCTTGGCCGGCGCCGTGCCCGCCGCGCTCCTGAACCATTGGTTGCTGCAAGGCTTGCTGACCGAAAGCGGGTCCGAGGTCGTCTGGTATCTGTTCTTGATGGCGCTGCTCGTTTACTTGGAGATGCCGTTGGCGACGGCGCCCGTCACGCTTTACCTGGGTCAGGCCCTGTTCGTCGAGCGGCCCAGCGCCGCCCGCTTAATCAGGGACTTCGTCACCTCCTTGCCGCAGATGGTGCTCTATCAACTCGCGCCGCGTGTCCTGTTCATACCGCTCTTCATCACGCTACCGGTGCCATTTCTGGGGTGGCCCTATTTGGGCGAGATTATTTTGCTGGAACGCAATCCTTGGCGAAAGCGTTTGCCGGCCGGCACCAGCACCCTGAGCCGCAGCGGCAACATGCACGGCCGCAACCGCGGCGAGTTGCTCACTCGATGGATGGGGTCGGTCATGCTGGGCACCCTTCTGCTGTTCGTGTTTTGGCGGTCGTTGTGGTTTCTGGCGGAAGTGCTGACGGGCCAACTCGACGACGTGACTCCGCAGTGTACCGTTTGGCTGCCGGCGGCGCTGTGGCTGGTGCTCGGCTATTTTGCGATCGTCCGGTTTTTAAGCTATCTCGACTTGCGCATTCGCACCGAGGGTTGGGAGATCGAGTTGTTGCTGCGGGCCGAGGCGGTCCGGCTGGGCCGGCAGATCAGCTAGCACGCTGTCAGCCCTCCCTTGATCGACGGCGCCAACCTTCGTAGGGTGGGACCAGCGAGCTTGCGAGCGCCGGCCCACCATGAAAACGACGCCGGTATCGGTGGGCCGGCGCTCGCAATCTCGCTGGTCCCACCCTACCGCTGCATCCATCAATCGACGAATGACAGAGCACTAGCTGTCTCTTGCCGCCCGCTCCACGCCCCCCAAGTCTCGATATGCCCCGAGTTATTGTGCTTGACATCCTGGCCCGCGAGGGTCTCGAACTCTTCGCGGCCGCGCCCGGCATCGAATACGAAGTCCGCACCGGCCTGTCGGGCGACGCTCTGCACTCCGCCCTGGCCGAGTTCGACGGCGCGATCCTGCGCAGCGGTGTGAAGATCACGGCCGACAGCCTGGCGGGCAACCGGCGGTTGAAGGCCATCGTTCGGGCAGGCGTGGGGACCGACAATATCGACAAGGCCGCCGCCACCCGCTTGGGCATCGTGGTGATGAACACGCCCACCGGCAACACGCTGAGCACGGCCGAACACACCATCGCCATGATGATGGCCCTTTCGCGGAACATCGCCTCCGCTTATCAAAGCCTGCTGGAGGGCCGCTGGGAGCGGAACCGTTACATGGGCAGCCAGCTTGCCGACAAGACCATCGGCATCGTCGGCCTGGGCCGCATCGGCCAGGCCGTGGCCGTCCGCTGCCGTGCCCTGGAGATGCGGGTGCTCGGCTACGACCCGTTCGTCACGCAGGAGCGGGCCCGAGAGTTGGGCGTGGAGATGTTCGCCACCGTGCCCGAAATGCTGCCGCACGTCGATTACCTCACCGTCCACACTCCTCTGACGCCCGAAACCCGCAATTTAATCAGCGCGAAAGAAATCGAACTGATGCGGCCCGGCGTGCGGCTGATCAACTGCGCCCGTGGCGGCATCTATGACGAAGCGGCCCTGGTCGAGGGGTTGAAGGGCGGCAAGCTGGGCGGCGTGGCGCTCGACGTGTTCACGCAAGAACCGTGTACCAGCAGCCCGCTGTTCGGCATGCCCAACGTGCTCTGCACGCCCCACCTGGGCGCCAGCACCGAAGAAGCGCAAACGCAGGTGGCCGAGGAGGGAGCGCACTTGCTGGTCGATTTTCTCACCAGCGGCGCCATCCGGCATGCCGTCAACGTGGTGTCGATCGATCCGAAAAAGTTGGCCGCCATGCGGGACGATCTCGACGTGGCGTATCGACTCGGGCTGCTGCTGGCGCAACTGGACCGGACGCCGGCCAAGGCCTGCCGGCTGACGTACCGCGGCGAGGTGGCCGGCAAAGACACCAAGCTGCTCACCGCCACCGTGGCGGCCGGCCTGCTGCAGCGGTCGCTGGAAGACGAGGTCAACTTCGTCAATGCCGAAGTGCTGCTGCGCGAGCGGGGCATCGAGTTGTCGGAGCAATCGACCAGCGAGCGCGGAGCGTTCAGCTCGGTCGTCACGGCCGAATTGGTCACGCAGTCGAGCACCTATAAAGTCGCCGGCACCTTCTTCGGGCACCAAATGGCCCGGCTGGTGCAGATCGGCGATTATCGGCTCGATGCCTATCTCGACGGCATCCTGCTGGTGTTCACGCACCGCGATGTGCCCGGCATTATCGGCACAGTCGGCACGATTTTCGGCCTGCACCGGGTGAACATCGCCCAGATGGCGGTCGGCCGGGCGGAGCCGGGCGGCGACGCCATCGGCGTGTTGAACCTCGACAGCCGGCCGCCGGCCGAAGCCCTGCGCGAGGTTTCGGCCCATCCCGATATTCTGAGCGTGAGCGTGATCGAGCTGCCCGCGGCCGGCGAACTGCCGCCGTGGCTGCAAGGCTGATCCGTCACGACCGTCACGCGCCGCAAGCGTTCTGTAGAATCTCGGCTTCGCCCAGTCGTTTTCCTTTAACGGCGAAGGGTTCTCGGCCGACAGAGATTGTCGGGGGCAGCGGCGCGCTGCACCTTTGGTTGGCGGCGGCCGGGCACGTGGCTCGCACGGTGTCGCCACTGCTTCTTCGTTCGTTCCGTCTTCTTTGCATAACCATCATGGCCGACATGCAGCTTGCCGAGCGCGTCAACTCGATTTTGGAAAACAACCCTCACGTTCCGCACCGCAACCTGCGGTTTGAGACCAAAGACGGGCACATTATTCTCAAAGGGGTCGTGCGTTCGTATTATCAAAAACTGATGGCGCAGGAAGCACTGCTCAGACTGGAAGGCGTCGAGCAGGTCGAAAACCAGCTCGAAGTTCAGTTGCCCGCCTGAGCCTGGACGAGCGAGCAGGTGTAAGGTGGGACAAACGAGCTTGCGAGCGCTGGCCCACCGTGATCGAGGCATTAGGCGATAGGCGTTAGGCTTTAGGCACGATCTTCTAAGGGCGCCCTAACGCCCAACGCCTATCGCCTTCGTTGGTGGGTCGGCGATCACTCCCGGCGCACCGGGACTGGCCCCACCTTATGGCGCGGTTGCCTACGTTTGCCTGGACGAGCAGCCGACGCGAAACTACATTCGCGTTATGGATTTGTCTGCCGGGACCCTCAATCGCTCACCGATCGACCAGGCTTGCGCCGTCCCCTTGCGCCTGTGCGAGCACGGGACGGAGGTCTGCTTGATTACCTCGATGGGGCGCGGACGCTGGATCTTTCCCAAGGGGGTCGTCGATCCGGGCGAGACGCACGTCACCACGGCGCTCAAAGAGGCGCGGGAAGAGGCCGGCATCGAGGGCGAGATTTTGCAACCGGCCCTGGGCGAATACGGCGATTTCAAATGGAACGTTCCCTTGCGTGTCACCGTGTTTGCCATGTCGGTGGCGACGGCGCACGACACGTGGTTGGAGCAGGGCCTTCGCCGCCGCCGCTGGGCGCTTGTGGAAGAGGCCCATGAGCTGCTTACCGAGCCGAGTTTGCGCGAGATGCTGGCGTTGGCCCTGATGCGTCTGGGCGAAAAGTAGGGCAGCCTATTGCTATAATGGAAGCGGGCCGTTCCAGGGAGGATGTCGAGCATGCCGATTCACG
Source organism: Pirellulales bacterium (assembly GCA_035533075.1). NCBI lineage: Bacteria > Pseudomonadati > Planctomycetota > Planctomycetia > Pirellulales > Pirellulales bacterium. The sequence goes on from DATLUO010000149.1 coordinate 4,899, forward strand.
ATTGGAAGCGCGTCGATGCGAACCTGTTTCACCATTTTCACCAGGCGTGGACGCTGGGACGAGTTTCAGGACGAACCCTTTGCCTTGCCGCCCGAAAAGCGGTTGACGCTCGTCGCCTACGTGGCTAGCTTCCCCAAGGTGGCCTACGTCGAACCGGTGGGCATCGGCGATCCGTTGCCCTACATGCCGGCCTATCTCGACTTGGACAGCTATGTGCGCGTGCCGCTCGAATCGACCTACCGGGCGGCGTGGGAGAGTTGTCCGGAAGATATGCGCGAGTTCGTCGAGCGGGGTGGGGGATAAACCTAGCGAGCGCCGGCGTTCAGCGCCCGCATCGCTTTTGCCCGCACGCTTTCCAACGTCACCGGCGCGCCGCCCTGCCGCTTGCTCTCGTCGGCGGCTTCCATGAAGGCGAAAATCTCCAGCGTTTCCTCCGCCGACACCGGCGGCTTGCCGGTCTTGAAGAACCGGGCGATCTCCACCACCAACGGTTCATAGCCGCCGTACCCGCCGCTGGGCGCGATGCCCTTGCTGCCGAAGACCAGCGCGCCGTAGTCGGACTTACCCGACCGCAGACCGCGGAAGGTGCCGATGCGGCCGTCGCTCCAAACGCCCGTCACCAGCTCGGTGTCCTTCGTTTGAGTGCGTGCCACCGAGACGCAGCCGGTGCCCATGATGGTGAACAGCCCCTCGACGCCGTGAATGCCGTACCAGAACAAGTCGGGGTGGTGCGGTTCCAGCGAACAGGGGCCGTAGGCATCGCATCCCAGCACGTCGCCCACCTTGTCGCTGGTGCGCATGGCCTGAATCCCTGGGCTGAAACGCAACGAAGAGCTGGAAAAGCAGGGTGTGCCGCTGGCCTGGCTGAGCCGGTAGATCTCGATCGCATCGGCCAGCGATGCGGCCACCGGCTTGTCGATGAACAGCGGCTTCTTGGCGGCGAATACGGGCTTCGCCTGCTCCAGGTGCGGACGGCCGTCGACGCTCTCCAACAGCACGGCATCAACCTTGCTCAGCAGCGATTCGATGGAGTCGACGATCTCCACGCCATGTTTCTCTCGCAGCTCCTTGGTGAAACCTTGCACGCGGTCGTGGCTGGCGGGCAGGTCGGGGCTGCCACCCGGAAACGCCGCGACCACCTTCACCCCGGCAAGATCGCCTTCGTTGTTGGGCCGGTTCAGCAGGTTGGTGAAAGCGACGACGTGCGACGTGTCGAGTCCAATGATGCCGACTCGGACCATTTTTGTTTCCTCGGCGCGGGCGTGCGATGACAGAACGATCAGAATCGTGGCGGCAAGCGGCAAAATGCGTCGCATGGTTTTTCTCCTAGGTGCGGCATGATGGGCGACGCGCCGAGTGTAAACCGCGACGCGGCCGGTTGCAAATCGTCAACGGCTGTTCCCACACCCGTTGTCCCGCTATGCTGAGCGTTGAAGGTGAACAGTAACCGGAGCGACCTCGAAATGCGGACGAAGGCATGGCATCGGCATATGGCACGGCTCGTGGTTGTCGGCGCACTGGCCGGCGCGGCGTCGTCGGCAATACGGGCTGACGAAACCCCATCGGCAACAGCCGAAGACCAGCCGGCTCTGGTGCCCCTCGATCCCAAGGCGCGGGTCTGGATCGACAAGGCCCAGAAGCGCGTCGTGATGGTCGGCAAAGTCTGCCTGCGGCAAGGACAGCTCGAAATGTTCGCCTGCCCTGAAGGAACCAAGGAGCACGAATCGGTCCTTTCGGTTCCGGTCGCGGCCGAAAAGGTGCATGCGGCGCTGTTGGCGGTCGATGCCGCGCCGGGCCGTCCGGTGCAATTTCAGCCCAAGTACAGGGGCGCGACGGGCAGCATCATCGACGTCAGTCTTTACTGGACCGACGATGCGGGCAAACGCCGCAGCGCCTGGGCGCAGGACTGGGTGCAAGACTCCACCACCGGCAAAGCGCTGGACCAGCCTTGGGTGTTCGCCGGCAGCGGTTTTTGGCGCGACGAGCAGACGGGCAAAGAATCATACATGGCCAACCAGGGAGAGCTGATCTGCGTCTCGAACTTCCCTTCCGCCATGCTCGATTTGCCGATCGAAAGCTCCGACAAAGCCGGGCAGCTTCTGTTCAATGCCTTCACCGAACGCATTCCGCCCATCGACACGCCCGTGACGATCGTGCTCACGCCCAGGCCGGCGCAGGAGAAGAAAGAGTAGGGTGGGGCCAGCGAGCTTGCGAGCGCCGGCCCACCGAGATTGGTGCAGAGCCGTCGCTCACTTCGCCGTGCGTGTTCGCCGGAATAGCGGCGGCGGATCAGTCATCTACCTGGGAGCAGAATCCCTTGACTTCTTCAGGCGACGGCGCAGTTCGTCTGACGGAACGCCGCCTTCGGCCTTGTAGCGTCTTCTCGCTTTTTCGATCAAGGAAAGGAATTCTGGATTGTTGCTCAGCGCCAAAGTCTCCAAATCAAGGTTGTCCAGGCCGACGAGCGCAGCCACAGGTTGCCCGTCGAGGGTCAACACCAGAGGCTGTTTGCCCGCGCCACGCGCATGTTCGACCAGCGAGGCGGCCGCCTCAGAGATTTCAATGGTTTTCATAGCTCGATGATCTCATCGTCGACCTACGCGAGAATCTCGCGAATCACCTCGCCGCCCACGTCGGTCAGCCGGAAATTCCGGCCGTTGTACTTGTAGGTCAGCCGCGTGTGGTCGATGCCCAGCAGGTGCAGAATCGTCGCGTGCAGGTCGTTGAGGTGAACGCGGTCCACCGCCGCTTTGTAGCCGACTTCGTCCGACTCGCCGTGGCTCACGCCGCCCTTCACGCCGCCGCCGGCCAGCCAGGCCGTGAAACAGTGCGGGTTGTGGTCGCGGCCGGGCTTCTCCGAAAGCTGGGCGATCGGCAAACGGCCGAACTCGCCGCACCAGATCACCAGCGTCTCGTCCAAGAGGCCGCGCTGCGATAGGTCGGTCAGCAGCCCGGCGATCGGCTTCTCGGTCTCGCCGGCAAATTGCTCGTGGTTGCCCTTGATGTCGTTGTGCCCGTCCCAAGAACGCTGGTTCTCCATCCCGCCCGAATAAATCTGCACGAACCGCACTCCCCGCTCGATCAGCCGCCGGGCCATCAGGCACTGCCGGGCAAAATGGTCGCACTGCGGCTCGCCGATGCCGTAAAGCCGCTGAACGTGCTCCGGCTCCAAGGCCAGGTCGAGCGTTTCGGGCGCCGCCGTCTGCATGCGATACGCCAGCTCGAAGCTCTCGATGCGGGCGGTCAGTTCCGACTCGGCCGCCAGATGCTCGTGGTGGATTTCGTTGAGCTGCTTGACGAGATCGAGCTGGTTGCGCTGCGCGGCGTCGGTGAGCTGGGCCGGGCGATGCAGGTTGTCGATCGGATCGCCGGTGGGCCGCAGGTGCGTGCCTTGAAAGACGCCCGGCAGAAAGCCCGCGCTCCAATTCGCGGCCTGGCCCTTTGGCAGTCCGCGGCCTTTAGGGTCGCTCATCACCACGAAGCCGGGCAAGTCGCGGCTTTCGCTGCCCAGGCCGTAACTGACCCAGCTTCCGACGCAGGGCAGGCCCATCCGCGGCACGCCGCAGTTCATGGCGAACAGGGCGGGCGAATGGTTGTTCGACTCGGTGAAGCCCGAATGGATGAAGGCCATCTTGTCGGCGTGCCGGCCGAGATTGGGAAAGATCGACGACACCGGCTTGCCGCACTCGCCGCGGGGAGTGAACTCGAAGGGCGACTTCATCAGGTTGCCGACGGCGTTCTTGAAGAAGCCGGTGGTGTTCTTGAACTCCGGGTCGAACTCGCGGATCGACTTGCCGTCCCAGCGGGCCAGGGCCGGCTTGTAGTCCCACGTGTCGACGTGGCTGGGTCCGCCGTTGATGAACAGCCAGATCACGCGCGTGGCCTTGGCCGCGAAGTGCGGCGGCTGCGGGGCCAACGGGTTGAGCAAGCGCGTGCCGAGATCGCCGGCACGGGCTGCGCCGAGCAGGCCTTCCTCGGCCAGCAGGCCGGCCAGGCCGATCAGCCCGAAACCGCAGCCGGCACGAGAGAGAAGTTCGCGGCGAGAGATTACGTTCACGTGTGACGATTCCTGCTGGGATACCATCCATCAACCAAAGTCGATTCATTCTACCCAGCCGCACGCCGAGGCGGCTATCCCCGGCCGCCGCGCCTGAGCGGATTGCTCGTTCGAGCCTGTCCGCGTATCATGCTTCTCGTGGACTGCAAGGCTGAGCGCGTCGTGCCCCGCGATCCGCGCGGCGCGATCTATGAAATCGAGTAAACATCATTGGATCAAGACCATGAAGCTTCTGCTTTCTTTCGCGATCGCCTGTCTGTTGCTGCCCGGCTCGTCAGCCGCCGCTGCCTGGATCAACGGCGTGAAGATCAGCGAGTTCAACGGCCAGACGTGTACGGCCGCCAATTACGACCGGCAAAAGGTGGCCGACCTGCTGGGGCCGGAGGGAAGCATCGCGGTGCAGGTCCACGGCGGCAAGAGTTGGCCCAATGGCGCCAAGTGCCGCTGGAAGAACGTCAAGATCAGGCCGCTATGACTCGGTCCCCACGCACCATCGTTAAAGCCGCTGCTTCCCGTTGAGCCGATATAAACCTGCTTTTCCGCAAGGCTTTGCCTGGCCGGAAATCGCGCTTTTCATGTCCCTTTTTTCTATTCGCCCAAGTTCGCCTGGCCGTGCTTCCGATGCTAGGCTTGTCTCGGCGCAGATTGCCCATCTTACGGCGTTCGTAACCGGCGGCACGAGAATACGAGAGGAGACGGTAGCGTGGCCAAAGCGAAAAAGGCGGGAGATGTCCATCTGGACCGGCGGGCCAAAGAAAAAGAATCGGACCGGCGGACGCAGGACCGGCGCTCCGCGGAGCAACCGGTCGCGGTCGAACGCCGCCAGCTCGAACGTCGCGAAAAAGTCAGCCGCCGTCGCCAGATCGATCCGACCACGTGCGAGCGCGAGTATTCGGTCGAAGAGGTCGAGTTCATGAACGCGCTCGATCACTACAAGCGCACCAGCGGGCGCATGTTTCCCACCTGCAGCGAGGTGCTGGAGGTGCTGCGTGGTCTGGGCTACGTCAGGTCGCCGTCCGCGGCCCCGACTTGCGTCGCCGACGAACCGGCCGGCGTGGTCCTGGAACCGGTTGCCCTGTAGCGCTCTGTCAGCCGTCGATTGATTGGTTCAGGCCGAGTGTAGGGTGGGACCAGCGAGCTTGCGTGCGCCGGCCCACCACGGAGGACACCAGCCATCGGTGGGCCGGCGCTCGCAAGCTCGCTGGTCCCACCCTACGATGCATTTCGCGCCATCCCTCAATGGACGACTGACGGAGCACTAGTGCCGCGCCGTCGGCCACCGCTTCCTCGGCCCGTCGTCCTACTCGGCATTGGTTTTATTCCGCTCGCGTCACCAGCACGATTCCGGCGGCGACCGCCGCGCCGCCGACGGCCAGGCTGACGTGCATGGCATCACCGCGAAGCCAGATGCCGAAAGCCATGCCGCACAGCGGTTGCGCGAACCCGAAGACCGCAATCTGGCTGGCCCGGTGACGCCGCAGCAGGGCCGTCCAGATCAAGAAGCAGAGCCACGCCACGACGACCGATTGATAGGCCAGTCCCCAGCAAACCGCCGGCGTAAATCGCCACGCCGAATCGGACTCCAGGGTCAAACTCGTCGTAAAAAAGAGGGCCGTCGCCAGCAGGTTGCTCCAGAATAGGAGACTGGCGACGCCGACCACGGCCAAAGCCCGTTTGCTCATCACGGTGTTCACGCCGATCAATAGGCTGCTGGCGAGCACGACCGCATCGCCGAACAACGTCGCCGACTCGCCGGTCGAGGTCGTCTCTCGCCGAACGCCCGCGACGATCGCCACCAGCCCTGCGAAGGCTACCATCAGCCCCAGCAGCTTGCCCGGCGAAACGCGGTCACCGTGCAACAAGAAGTGCGCCACCAAGGCCACGAACACCGGATAGGAGCCGATCATCACCGATCCGTGGGCGCTATTCGTGTGAGCCATGCCGTAGTGGAACGAGCCGATCTGAACGAACAGCAGCAGTCCCACGGGCAGAATCGCCGTAAGCTGCCGACGATCGACACCCAGTGATGCGCCCTGCCAGAGCGCCGTGGGCGCCAGCAGGGCCGTGGCGATGGCAAACCGCAGCCCGGCGGTGGCCAACGGTGGAATGCCGTCCTGCGTGGCACGCACCGCCACGGCCAGTCCGCCCCAAAGCACGGCGCACAGCACCGCCAGGCTGGCCGCAGCGAACGTGACCGGCCGAAGATCTGTGCTCGCTTGTGTATGGGTTGACGTTTCGGCGGAATCACGTAGGGCGGGCATTGCCCACCAACTTAATGAATGCGGCGGGCGGTGCCCAGGTCCGCTGTTGATGGGGCGGGTCCGGCCGTGCGGGCAACGAAAGGATCTGTAGGGAACGGACTCCGTGCCGTTCCGCCGATCGACGGTCGTTCGGTACGCGCGGAACGGCACGGAGTCCGTTCCCTACAGAGCAAACCGGCCCCTGCGCCCGATCGAGCCTGGCGAGAGATTTGCCGCGGGCCGCACAGCGTGATATACTTGGGTCGCTGAAGCGATCCAGCACTGGCTCAAGTACCGGCCACAGGCCGGGGCGTCAGAGCAGGCAGCCAAGCTGCTTCAATCCGGCTTGCCGGAGCGCCAAACCTCCTTTGTGCGTTTCGCTTCAGCGTTTTTTATGCGCTGTGGGCAGGCAGACTTTGCCGCGGAGTCGACCGATGCCGATGCACGACTGCGTTCCGAAATTGACCGCTACGATCCCAGGTCCATCTCTTGCAGCGTGCGGGCCAGGCTGATCGAGGTCAACTCTTCGTCGCCGTTTTCAAGCAGAGCGCGCAACGATGGGTCGATCAGGTCTTCCAGCCATTGGCCGAAACGCAACGAACGGGGCCAGTCTTGATAGCGTTCGTAGGCGTTCAGGTAGACCTCCTCCACCGCGTCGTCGATCGACAACGTGTCGCCCAGGCGGGCCGCCAACGCCGGATAGCGGTTGATCCAGCGGCTCACGCGGCGGTGCATCGCCTCGTCATAAACGTCGACCGCCCGGCGAAAGGCGGCATAGTCGCCCTCGGCCGCCGCCCGTTCGAGCACATCGGGGTTGGGCACGCCGACGGGAATCACGTCGAACTGCGTCCCTTCCTCGTGCTTGGCGATCGAAGCCTTGTTGCCGAGGGCCTCGATGTAGGCGTCGAGCTTGTGGACCAGCTTATGGACGCAGCGAAGATAAGCGGGATGAACGAGCACGTCGCGGTCGCCGGTGAAAAGCGTGCGGCCGGTCAGCACCAGGCTCGTTTTCACGTGGAAATCGCCCGTGCGCGGAAAGCGGCTGACGGTCACATAAAGGTCGGAAATGGGGAACGCCTGTGCCCGCGTGCGCAACGTGCCGAGGTTATCCTCCATCTTTTTGATCTGGCGGGCCGAAAGCCTGCACTGCTTGGTGTCGAGCTGAATCCGCAATTCGTGCTTCTGGTTGACTGGCTTCATGGTTCCACTTCCTTTCGTTCAAGCAACTCACGTGGCACGCCACCAGACTTCTCGCAAAGTCTGCTCTTCTTTATATTCTACCGTAGATCGGGTATTCCCGCCTGAAGGCGCCACGCTGGAATAGCCGACCTACTATGCGGCAATCGGTGTGCCTCTGGCGTCGGTTTCGGGATTTTGCTGGAAAGTGGCCGCGAAGAATGGCACAATCAGCGCATGATCGCGCCGCAATTCTCTCTACGAACGATCCTGGCCGTCACAGCCGTGTGCGGATTCGTCTCATTGATTGGCGCGGCGGCCGTGCGTGGCACACCGTGGGCCCGCGCGATCATGCTTGCTTTGGCGGCCCTGGCGCTCATCCTGATCGTTCACGCCTTGATGTTCTTTATAATGTGGCTGTTTTCGCTGATTTTGCCCGGCCGCCGCGCGGCCGGCCAGGGCCAATCACCTTTTGCGGGCGGACCGTCGCCAGGAAGCCGATGAACAAGCCACCACGGCGTCGCACATGCTTTTTTTCGCGGTGGTGCTTCGTGGGCGCCGTCGCGGCGCTATGGATGGCCGTTGCGACCCGAAGCCAGGCGGCGTCGACCGGTACGATGACGAAAAGCTCCGCCTACGGACTGACGCTGGTGGTGTCCACGCAATGGCTCGACGGCAGCGGCTACCGTCCGGTGCAGGTCAGCGTTCTGCCCGCCGCGCCGCCCAAGGCCGATCAAACGCTGCACGTCGAGTTCAAGGCCCAGGAACGGTCGTATCCCCCTCGCCAAATCCTCGTAAGCCAGGACATTGAAATTCCGGCGGGCAGCACGCAAGTGACCGACACCCTTGCGGTTCCGCAGGAGTTCGCCTTCCAGTGGTGCGAGGTCGAGGTTTGGCTCGACGGCGTCCATAAGCCAAAGCTGACGCAAAACGCACCCGTAGGCGTAAGCGGCCTGCATTCCGAGGGGCTGCCAAATATTCTGATCGTCAGCGGCGCCTTGACCCTGGGGCCACCGGCCGGCCCGTTCACGATTGCAATGGTCGCCGATCCTGATTCCTCGGTGCTGGCCGGCATCTTTCCCGACGAGCTCGTGCAACAGCAGGGTTATGGATACGGCAGACCGGTGGCCACGACGACCCCCGCCGGCACGACGCTGGTCGCCCCGTCCCTGCCTACGCTGATCACGGTGCCCTACAACCATTTGCCGCGACGCTGGATCGAGTTCAGCAGCCTCGATATCGTCTGCTTGTCGCTCGCCGACCTGACGGCGCTGCGGGGCGCTGAGCCGGAGCGGTGGCAGGCGCTGCGCCGCTGGGCGGCGGCCGGCGGAAACCTGTTGGTGTTCGGTGTCGGTGCGAAGCTGGACCGCATTGACGAGATCAGTGACGCCCTGCAATTGCCACGCGGCGATGACACGGCGGGCGAATGGACGAAGCCCAATCCGGCTGACTTCGGCAATCGGCTGAACAGCCCTTACAGCGGCTTTGGAACCGTTGTCGTCGACGCGCCGGTGGCCGGATCGCCACCGCTTGCTTCCGAACCACCTTTCCTGTTGCATCCGTTCGGCACCGGCATGGTCGTGGCGGTTGCCGCCGACGACCTGTTCAAAGAGCCTCAACAGAATTGGGCCTGGATGCTGAACTCGCTCGGTCCCGACCGCTGGCTCTGGTATCGGCGCCACGGTTTGTCTCGGGAACGGAAAAACGCCGACTTCTGGAACTGGCTGGTCCGCGGCGTCGGGCTGGCGCCGGTGACGGAGTTTCGTGTGTTGATCACCGTTTTTGTGTTGGCCATTGGACCCGTCAACTATTTCTGGCTGCGCCGCCGCGGCCGGTTGCACTTGTTGGTGGTGATTGTGCCGCTGGCCGCGATGGCAGTCACGCTCGGCCTGTTCGGATATGCGGTGCTGGCCGACGGCCTCGACATTCGCGTGCGTGCCCGCACCTTCACGCAAATCGACCAGCGTTCGGGCCAGGCGGTCTGCTGGTCGCGGCTATCGTATTACGCCGGCTTGGCGCCGGCCGGCGGACTGACGTTTCCCGACGACGTGGTCGTGTCGCCGCTGACGGCCAACGACAGCGGCGAGAGCGACATGGCCCGCCGCCAAAGCCTGGCCTGGTCGCAGCACGAGCAGCACCTCGTTTCCGGCTGGCTCGCCTCGCGGACGCCGATGCAGTTTGTCACGGTCCGCTCGCGCACCAGCCAGGCGGGGCTGCGGCTGCTGCCGCCGCGCGGCCAGGCCGGACCGCAGGTCGAGAATCAGCTCGGTACGCGGGTCGTTCGCTTATTGTTGAGCGACGAACAGGGCCGGCATTTTCGAGCGGTCGATCTTGCGGCCGGTGCCCGTGGGCAGCTCGAAGCGGCCAGTCCGGCCGACGAAGAAGCGGCCATCTACGAGTTCGTCAAAGACCGTCAGCCCAGCGTGCCGGAGGGGTTTGTCGCACCGTCGGCGCAAGTTTTCGCAGGCCGGCGGCGCTTTATGTACGCGGCGACGAACAACTCGCTGCTCGGGGCGTCGCTCGCCAGCGGCCTGTTGGAAGCGAATCTCCGCGAGGCTGTGCTAGGGCCGGGCAAACACGTCTCCTTGTCGAAGCCGACCGGTTTTCCGTTGGCCCCAAGAAGCTATCTGGCGGTCGTCGAGCGGTCGCCCGAAGTCGTGTTCGGCGTCGATCAGGTGCGCGAAGAAGACAGTCTCCATATTGTGGTTGGAAAATGGTAGTCATTCACTTGTACTTTACGCAGCCGAGCATGAGACATTGGCGGTGGCTGGGGCAGAACCTGAAAGCGAACTATGCAGCCCATGATTGAACTGCGCGGCCTGCACCGCTATTTCGGCCGCACGCGGGCGGTCTTCGACGTGAGTTTTTCCGTCGAGCGCGGTCAGGTGTTCGGCTATATCGGACCGAACGGAGCGGGCAAGACCACCAGCATGCGCATTCTGGCGACGCTCGATCAGCCCACTTGCGGCGACGCCCTGGTCGACGGCTTTTCGGTGGTCAACGATCCCGACCGCGTGCGGCGGCGACTGGGCTTCATGCCCGATTATTTCGGCACCTATTCCAACGTGAATGTTCGCGAGTATCTCGATTTCTACGCTCGCGCCTATGGCCTGCGGGGAAGCGAACGCACGCGGGCGTTGAGCTATGTGATGAGCTTCACCAAGCTCGACCTGCTGGCCGACAAGCCGATCGACGGCCTGTCGAAAGGGATGAAGCAGCGGCTGTGTCTCGGTCGCGCCTTGATTCACGATCCGGCGGTGCTGGTGCTCGACGAACCGGCCGCGGGGCTCGATCCGCGTGCCCGGATTCAGTTGCGGGAGATGATCCGGGCACTGGCCGCGCACGGCAAGACGGTGCTGGTCAGCTCGCACATTCTCACCGAGCTGGCCGAGATGTGCGATCTGGTCGGCATCATCGAGCGCGGCCGCTTGCTGGCCGTGGGCTCGGTAACCGAGATCCAACGGGGACAGCAGACGCGTCATTTCACGCGGATTCAGGTGCGCCTGCTCGATGACGCCGCCGGCCTGGCAACCTGGCTGGCCGAGCGCGAAGGCATCGACCAGATTCGAACCGAGGGCCACGCCGCCCTGTTCGCGCACGAGGCCGACGCCGAGGTCGAAGCGGCACTCCTGCGCGGCATGATCGAGGCCGGTTTTCGCGTCGTCGCCTTCGGCAGCCAGACCAAGACGCTGGAAGAAGTTTTCATGCAAGTCACCGAAGGACACGTGCAATGATGTCTTTGACCCAGCTCAACGTCGACGCTTCCGCGGTCCCGGCCGACACCGGTTGGCAGCGGCTGGAACGCGCCCTGGTTTGGGTGGGCGACCGCTTGAACCCGATTCTGGTCAAAGAAACGCGGCAAGCGCTCAAGAGCCGGCAATTCGTGATCACCTTCGCGTTGGTGCTGGTCTTGGCCTGGATCTGGTCGATCCTCGGCGTCTCGCTGATCGGGCCGAGCATCTTCTACGCTGCCCGTGGCTTCGACATGTTTCTTGGCTACTACGCGATCCTGGCCGTTCCCATGTTGGTGGTGGTGCCGTTCGGGGCGTTTCGCTCGCTGGCCTCGGAGCGCGAAGACGGCACGTTCGAGATGCTTTCGATCACCACCTTGCGGCCGCGGCAGATCGTCGGCGGCAAGCTGGGCAGCGCGGTCTTGCAGATGCTGGTCTATCTGTCGGCCGTCGCCCCCTGCCTGGCCTTCACCTACATGCTGCGAGGCATCGACGCGCCCACCATCGTCTACGTGATCTGCTGCTTCTTTTTGGCATCGCTGGGGGCATCGGTGATCGGACTGGTGGTCGCCACGCTGACGCAGGACAAGCACTGGCAGATCGTGCTGTCGGTGCTGTACTTGTTCGGTCTGGCGTTCTTGCTGTTCAACGCGTTGACGATCGCGTTCGCCTTGATGATGCAGTCCGGGACGCCGGCTTTTCAAGACCGCGAGTTCTGGATCGTCAACGCCATCATGTTGACGGCCTACGTCAGTTACTTCGCGCTGTTCTATTGCGCCGCCAGCGCCCAGCTTACCTTTGCCAGCGATAATCGCTCCACCGCGCTGCGGATGGTGATGGTCGTGCAGCAGGCGCTGCTGATCGGCTGGTTCGGTTGGGGTTTCTTGCAAGAGCAAGCCCGTCCGGATATCGGCATCGTGTACTTTGTTTTTGTCGGCATTCATTGGGCGGCCATGGGCGCGCTCATCAACGGCGAGTTGGGCGAGATGTCGCTGCGCGTCAAGCGCCAGCTTCCGCAGAGCCTTTTGGGCCGCGCGTTCTTCACCTGGTTCAATCCCGGCCCGGCGACCGGCTTTATGTTCATCGTCGCCAACCTGCTGGCGGCCACCGCCGTGGGCGGGGCCTTCTTGGCGGGCGATTACGTGTTCCGCGGCGGCGGGGCGGGCGTGCGCGGAATCTCGGTGCCGCGCAGCGTCGTGATGGCCTTCGGCCTGCTCGAACTCTCCTATATCGTGTTTTACTTGGGTCTGGCGCGGCTGGTGATCGGCCTGCTGCGGCGCGTGACGCCGGTGACGCTGACCTTGGCAGTGTTGTTGCAAGTGCTGTTGGTGATGGCCGGCAGCGGCATTCCGGTTTCGATCCACTTGATGACGCCCAGCATCCGCAGCGGTTATTCGCTGATCGAAATCAGCAACCCGTTTTTTTCGCTGAACGAGGTGATCCAAGCCGGGGATTTCGACGCGGACGTCGTGGTGCTTCTGATCGTTGTTCCGATAGCGGCGGCGCTGGTTTTCTTGGCGAACGTGCCGGCCATCGTGGCCGCGGTACACCAGGTGCGGATCGCCAAGCCGAAGCGCGTGGCCGAAGAAGACGCCGAGCTGGAAGCGCTGCGCGCGCCGCCGCCGGGTCCCAGTAATCCCTTTGAGGATGACTAGGCCCATGTGCAATTTTGGATTTTGGATTTTGGATTTTCGATTGCCAATCCAAAATCCAAAATCCAAAATCCAAAATCACGTCGCGCTCGCAAGCTCGCTGGCCCCACCTTACGAACCCCGACTCCTGAACCCTGAATCCTCCCCATGCCCCACTACGGCCACATCCTCGCTGAGCTGCGAACGCAGTTCCCGCAGCCGGTCTCCGATCCGGTTCACGACGCCTACGTCGCGTTCTCGGTGCTGCGAGCGCTGGATCAGGTCGATCGCCTGAAGGGCCAGACGCCGGTCCTCGGCTTGCCGGTCGAGCCCGACTTCGCGTCCGCACGGGCCGCCCGGTTCGAGCCACAACGCCGGCCGCTGGAGGAGGTCATCCCGGAGTTGGTCAAGCACCTGGAAGGCATGCATATTTGGGGCCACCCGCTGAGCCAGATCAACGTCGTGCCGCCGCCTTCGATTGCCGGCATCCTGGGCGTGCTGCTGGCGGCCATGTTCAATCCGAATCTGTGCAGCGAGGAGAGCGCGCGCGGCGTGTCGGCGGCCGAAGAGCGCGTGATTGCCATGACCGCCGACCTGCTGGGTTACGAGGTTGGCTCGGCGGGCGGAGTCTTCACCTTCGGCGGCACCGGCTGCCTGTTATATGGAGTGAAGGTCGGCCTGGAAAAGGCGTTGCCCGGCTCGTCGCACGCCGGCATCACCGCGCCGGCCGTCGTGCTGGCTTCCGATGAAAGCCACTACTCGGCGGTGAACGTGGCCGGTTGGCTGGGCATCGGGCAGCAGCACGTCGTTCGCGTGCCCACGGCCGCCGACAACGCGATTTTGGTCGATGCACTGGCCGACGCCGCCCGGCAGGTGCTGCGCGACGGCCGACGGATCGCCGCGATCGTCGCCACCCTGGGCACGACCGATGCGTTCGGCATCGACGATCTGGACGCGATCGGCAGGTTGCGCGACGAGCTGGTGCGTGAATTCTCGCTCGACTATTCGCCGCACATCCATGCCGACGCGGTGATCGGCTGGGCCTGGTCGGTGTTCGCCGACTACGATTTCGCCGGCAACCCCCTCGGCTTCGATTCCGCCACGCTGGCTGCTTTGTCGAAGGCCGCCGGCGCCGTGCGCCGTTTGCCGCTTGCCGATTCGATCGGCATCGACTTTCACAAGACGGGCTATGTGCCTTATGTGTCGTCGCTGGCCCTGTTTCGCCGGCGCAGCGACCTCGACCTGATTCGGCGGCCGCGGTCGACCATGCCGTATCTGTTTCAGTCGGGCGAACACCATCCGGGCACATTCACGCTGGAAACCACCCGTAGCGGCACGGGGCCGATGTCGGCGCTGGCCAACCTGCTTTTGCTGGGCAAGGAGGGCCTGCGAGTGTTGCTGGGCCACGCGGTGGAAATGGCCCAAGTGCTGCGGCGAGCGATCGACGGCCAGCCGGAACTGGCGGTGCTCAACGGTGAAAACGTCGGGCCGGTGACCTTGTTTCGCGTTTATCCGCCCGATGTGGACAAGCGCGTGGTCGAGCGCGAGTTCCACGATCCGAGTTTTCAGGCTGCGGTGGAGGGCATCAACGATTTCAACCGGCGGGTGTTTCGCCGGGTGTGGGCCGAGGCGACGGCGGGCCGGGGCATCGCAATTTCGATGACCGATTGCTATCGGCATTCGGATCACGGAGTTCCCGTAGCGGCCTTGAAATCGTACGTTCTCTCGCCGTTCACCGACGCACCGCAGATGCACGACCTGGTCCGCTATGTGTTGGCGGCCCGCGAGTTCGTGCTGAAGAGCGGGTAGGGTTCAGGGTTCAGGGTTCAGGAGGGCGTCGGCCAAGTCGTAAGGTGGGGCCAGCGAGCTTGCGAGCGCCGGCCCACCGCTGGCGACGTCGATTACGGTGGGCGGGCGCTCGCAAGCTCGCTGGCCCCACCTTACGTTCGTTGCCAAACCCAGAACAAAAACCATCGCCAACGCCAATTTGCCATTCCCCTCCCCTTTCCACTCGCAAGCGGCGTTCTTACACTACGGACTCTCGTTGCACGCCAATCAGTCACGCCCCACGGAGTCGTTTTCAAATGGCCAAAAAGCCTGGCACGTATCGCTTCAGTTTCGGCCCCTGGAACATTTCGATGGGGTCCGATCCGTTCGGCCCGGCGGTCCGCAAGGACGTCGCCTTTGCCAAGAAGATCCGAGAGTACAAGAAGATGGGCTTCGACTACGTGCAGTTGCACGACGACGACGTGGTGCCCGCCGACTGGGACGCCACGCAAACGACCCGCGGCGTGGCCAAGGTCAAGCAGTTGCTCGGCGGCGAGGGACTGAAAGGCGAGTTCATCGCGCCGCGGCTGTGGGAAGACCCGCGGACCATCGACGGCGGCTACACGTCGAACAGCGCGGCGGCCCGGCGCTATGCCCGCGATCGCACGCGGCGGGCCATCGACATCGCCAACATGCTCGACATCGACCTGATGGTGCTCTGGCCGGCCCGCGAAGGAACATACATCCGCGAATCGAAAGACGCCACGGCGGCCGTGGGGCTGCTCGTCGACGCGGTGAACGACATGCTCGACTACGACCCGAAAATTCGCATCGTGGGCGAAATGAAGCCCAACGAGCCGATGGACCAGGCCTATTGCCCGACCGTGGGTCATTTCATGGGCCTGTGCTATCGCGCCAGCGACCCCAGCCGCGTGGGCGTGTTGATCGAAAGCGCCCATAGCATTCTGGCGGGCCTCGACCCCTCCGACGACATGGCCTACGCGCTTTGGCACGGAAAGCTGTGGGGCGTTCATCTCAACGACCAGAACGGCCTGAAGTACGACCAGGACAAGACGTTCGGTTCCGTCGATTTGCGGCGGGCTTTCAATCAGGTCTGGGTGCTCGACCGGGCGGGCTATTACGACATCGGCGTGGTCGGCCTCGACATCAAAGCCATGCGCACCACGAAGCAGGCCGACGAGACCCGGCACCTGGCCAACAGTCTGCGGATGTTCCAGCATCTCTTGAAGCTCGCGCGGACGGTGGACGCGAACAAGGTCGAGGCGTTTCGGCGCGAGCGGGACTATGAGGGGCTGGACCTGCACATTCTGGAGCACCTGCTTGGCGTATGACCGCTGGCGGCTATTTTGCAAACGCCGCGTCGAAGGCCGCCGCGCTGGGACGGAAGTCGAGCCGCTTCACAAATTCGCAGGCTTCCTTGGCGCCCGCCTCGCGGTCCATGCCGCTGTCTTCCCACTCCACCGACAGCGGCCCTTCGTAACCGATCGCGTTGAGCGCCCGCACGATCTCTTCGAAGTTGACGCCGCCCCGGCCGGGCGAACGAAAGTCCCAGCCGCGACGCGGATCGCCGAAATTCAAATGGCTGCCCAGAATGCCGCTCCGCCCGTTGAGCGTCACCACGGCATCCTTGATGTGGACGTGATAGATGCGGTCGGGAAACGCCCGCAAAAACTCCACCGGATCGACCCCCTGCCAGTGCAAATGACTGGGATCGAAGTTGAATCCGAATTCTTCCCGCCGTTCCAGGGCATCGAGCGCTCGCTGGGCGCTCACCAGGTCGAAGGCGATCTCCGTCGGATGCACCTCCAGCGCGAACCGCACGCCGCACTCGCCGAACACGTCGAGCACCGGATTGAACCGCTCGGCCAGCAGTTCGTAACCGCGGTCGATCATGTTTTGCGGCACCGGCGGAAACGAATAGAGCAGGTGCCAGATGCTGGAACCGGTGAAGCCGTTGACCACGCCCACGCCCAACTTCTGGGCCGCACGCGCGGTGTTCTTCAACTCCTCGGCCGCCCGCGCGTTGACGCCGGCGGGCTTGCCGTCGCCCCAGACGTGCTTGGGCAAAATCGCCTTGTGTCGCTCGTCGATGTTGTCGAGCACGGCCTGCCCGACCAGATGCGCGCTGATGGCGTGAAGCTGCAGGTCGTGCCGCTCCAAAAGGTCGCGCCGCGCGGCACAATAGGTCTCGTCGCCCAGCGCCTTGTCGACTTCGAAGTGATCGCCCCAGCAGGCCAGCTCCAGACCCTGATAGCCGAACTCGCGTGCCTGGCGGGCCAGGTCTTCGAGCTTCAGGTCGGCCCACTGGCCGGTGAATAAGGTAACGGGGCGAGGCATGGTTCAGGGTTCAGGGTTCAGGGTTCAGGGTTCAGGGGCGAGGCACTGGTGCGTATAGGTTACAGGGATCCGAGGACAGGGAACAGGGGCGCGGGGACGAAGGCGTGATATAATCGTGAGGTGGGAGGCGATAGGCTCTGGGCGTTAGGCTTTAGGCGCGCTGTTCCACTTGATGCCCAATGCCCAACGCCTAACGCCCAACGCCCAATGCCCAACGCCTCTAACCTACAGTGCTCTGGAGATGTCGAATGTTTCCCCGCTGGACCACAATCGTGCTCGCCCTGGCTCTCGCCGGTTGCGGTGTCGTAGCGGCGGCGGAAGGGCGCGTCGAGTTGGAACTGGTGACGGGGGCCCAGTTTCCGGCCACCGCTCAGCAGCAGTGGTATAACCTGCTGTCGGAACTGGGAGTCGACGGGTTGCGCATCCGCAAAGCCGGCAGCGGCGACAAGGCCGAAGTGAAAGTGGCCGGCAGCAAGGCATCGCCGGTTTATCGCGTGGTCGGCCTGCTCGTTTCGGGCAACGAATTGGTGTTGCCCGGCGGACGCTTTTCGCCGCGCGATCGCGGTCCGCTGGCCGAATGGCTGAAAAAACTCCGCACCGAGGGGCCAACTTCGTCCGGAGGCGGCGCCGGCAACTTGCCGTTTGGTCTGGCGACCAAAGATTTTGCGGCCATTCATGCCGACCTGACAAAGCGCGTTGCGTTCAGCACCCAAGGAATGCCGCCAGTTGAACTGCTCGACAAACTGGCCGCGGGTTTGACCTATAGGTTGTCGCTCGACGCGCCAACGCGCCGCGTGCTTGGCCAGGCCGGGCCGATCGGCGAGGAGCTGGAAGGGCTGTCCACCGGGACGGCCATCGCCTACGTGCTGCGCTCGGAGGGTCTGGGCTTGTTGCCCGCCCCGGCCGGAGGCAAGGGACCCAAGTACGCCGTGCTCAAACCGAGCGCCGGGCAAACGACCTGGCCGGTGGGCTGGCCGCTGCAAGATCGCAAGCCAGGCGATGTCATGCCAAAGCTGTTTGAGACCCTGAACGCCGAGATCGAAGAGATTCCGCTCACGGACGTGCTGGATACGGTGGTTGGCGAACGGCTCAAAGCCCCGGTGCTTTACGATCATTACGCGCTGGCCCGGCAAGGCATCGAACTGCAGAAAGCGATCGCGACGTTTCCTCCCGGCAAAACCTGGTACTACAAGCTCGTCGACAAGCTGCTTCACCGGGCGGGCCTGAAAGGCGAGTGGCGGCTCGACGACGGCGGAAAGCCGCTGCTCTGGGTCACCACGTTGCTGCCGGTGAAGTGAAGACAGAAGTGGTTAGTGATTAGGGCCGGTTGCGGTATCGCGAAAAGACCGGACAATGCTAACCTGGTTGAGAAGCATGCGCTCAGCAAGCCGTCGTCTCCAAGGCGAACACCCGGTCGTAGGCCTTTTGCGCGACGCCGCCCAATCGCTCGGCCAGTCGCCGATAAACCGCGCGGCGATAGTCCCATTCTTTCGATCGCGGAACCTGCTCCAGCCCGCCCCTTGCCACCCGGCCGTGCGGCGGCTAAGACAAGCATGATGTTCACGCGGTTGCGAGCGACGCAGTGCCCCGGTATCTGACTCGATTTTACGGCAAGAAGCGCGGCCGACGCCACACCGGCTCGAACGTGGTCCGCAGCTTTGGTTCGGGCTGCTTCTGCGCGGTTTCGCTCGGCATCGGCCTGGCGGCCCTGTTTTACTTCTTCGCCGCTTTGACCGTTCCCGAGCTGCGAGTCAACCGCGACTTTGTCGAACATCGGGCGCGTTTGATCGACAAGCGCCTGGAGGAGCAGCCGGCCCGCGACGGTCCGCTCTATGCCCCGCGCTTCCGCTTGCAATTCACCGTGCAGGGTCGCCGTTTCTCCCCCTGGGCGCCCTATGACGTGACCGACCTGCACACGCGCGACCGGCACCGAAGCGAGCAATTGTTGGCCGAGTTTCAGACCGGTCAAGACTACGCTTGTTGGTACGACCCCCAGAATCCCGAGCGCGTCGTGCTGGCGCGGGGCTATTCCTGGTTCGCCTGGCTGATGCTCGTGGTGCCCGTGCCGTTTATCGCCGTCGGCGCCGGTGGCTTGTCATTCTTGATCTGGTCATGGGGCAAATCGGCCGAGCGGCGGGCGGTGCTCGCGCAAGAGACCGCGCGGCGGGAACAAATCGAGCTGACCGGGCAGGAACCGCCCTTCCCTTCGGTGCCCAGTCCCGGCGACGTCACCGATAGTCCCGGCACGACGCTGGCCTTTCGGCTGCCGAGCGGCGAACCGGGCTGGAACCTGGCGGGGTTGCTGCTGTTGAGCATCGTCTGGAACGGCGTGGTGGCGGCGTTCTTATGGATGGCCGTGGACGGCTACCGCCGCGGCAGCCCCGACTGGCTGCTGGCCCTGCTCGTAGCGCCGCTGGCCGTGGGGGGCGCGGGGCTGGTCGCGCTGTTCCTCCGGCAATTGTTGGTGGCCGGCAGCGTGGGACCGACGATCGTGGAAATCTCGGAACATCCCTTGTACCCCGGCGGCACCTTCGAGCTGTTCATCGACCAATCGGGCAAGCTGACCGTCAAGCGGCTGCGCGTCGTGCTCGTCTGTGAAGAGGAAGCCACGTACCGTCAAGGGACCGACGCACGCACGGCGACGCGGAGGGTCTACGAGCACGAGATTTACTGTCGCGAGGCCTCCCCGGAGCCGCACGAGCCGGGATTGCGGCTGCGGACCAGCATGGAGATTCCCGCTTGCGCTATGCACTCGTTCCGCTCGGAGCATAATAAAGTGTGCTGGAAGCTTGTGGTCAGCGGCGAGGTCGCCCGGCGCGGCGACTTCGAACGCAGCTTCCTGCTGCACGTTTATCCCTGTCGGTTCGAGAGCCATGCCGCATGAGCGAAGGATCGGTCCGCATCTTGCTCGATGGCAACCGTCGCGTATACCAACCGGGCGATTTGTTGTCGGGCGCCTATCAAGTCGACTCGCTGAGATGGATCGATCCGACTGCCGTCGAGATCTCGGTGCTCTGGCACACCGAAGGCCAGGGAGACGAAGACCTGGCCGTACACTACTTCGACCGGACCGAGGCGGCGGAACGTGGCGGGACCGACTTTCGCCGGCCGCAGCGCTTCAGCACGCGCTTGCCTGCCAGCCCGCTGAGTTATCAAGGCGTGATCGTTAAAATCTGTTGGTGCGTCCGCGTGCGCGTGTTCTTGCCGCGAGGCAGGGAAATCGTCGGAGAATCCCCTTTCCAGCTTGGCACGTTGCCGCCCGCCCGGCTGGCAAAGGCCGCTCCGCCGGTCGTTCCGCCGGTCGAGGGAGCGGTCGAAGAGGGCGGTGAGACGCTTTGAGGTGCCATGAACGCACTTGCAAGCTAGAATTGGCGTTGTCAAGCCAGAATCGTAAGGTGGGACCAGCGAGCTTGCGAGCGCTGGCCCACCGTAAACGACGACGGACGGGGCTACGGCGTCCGTTGAGTGCGCGACGCGGCAAACGGTGGGCCGGCGCTCGCAAGCTCGCTGGTCCCACCTTACGGCCGGCCAAAATCAAAAAATCAAAAATCGAAAATCCAAAATTGCATGACCGCCAGCGAGTTACTTTCCGCCGCCCGACAATGCCAGCAAACCGGCGATCTGCCGCGCGCCGAGTCCGGCTACCGTCAGCTTCTCGCGCTCGAACCGGCCAACGCCGAAATCTGGTATCTGCTGGGCTCGGTTTGCCAACCGCAAGGCAAGCCGGACGAGACGGTGGCCGCGTACCGTCGGGCGGTGACGCTCAAGCCCGAATTCGCCCAGGCCCAAAACAGCTTGGGCATTGCCCTGGCGCAGCAGGGCCACTCGCAGGAAGCGGAGCAGTGCTTCGCCGAAGCGGTCCGCGCTCAGCCCGACTTTGCGCACGCCCACAACAACTTGGGCAACGCGCTGAAAGAGCAAGGGCGGCGGGACGAAGCGCTGGCTTGCTATCAGCAGGCGGTGGCCCTGAAGCCCGACTTTGCCGAAGCGTACAACAATCTGGGCAACGTGCAGCGGGACCTGGGCCAGCTCGACGACGCGATTGCCAACTGCCGGCAAGCGCTGCGTTTGAAGCCCGACCTGGCCGATGCCCACAACAATCTCGGCGCGGCCTACTCCGCCCAGCGTCACTGGGAGGAAGCGGCGGCCAGCTATCGCCAGGCCATTGCTTTGCGTCCCAACCACGCCGAAGCGCACAGCAACCTGGGCAACGCGCTGCGCGAGCTGGGCCGCATCCAGGAGGCCATCCTCAGCTTGCGCCAGGCGTTGCAGCTCAAGAGCGACTTTGCCGAGGCGCACGGCGGGCTGGCCATGGCCTTGACGCAACAAGGCGACTTGGACGGCGCGCTGGAGAGCTGCCGCGAGGCGTTGCGGCTGCGGCCCGACTTGGCCAGCGCGCATCTGAGCATGGGCTTTATCCTGTCGGAGCTGGGCCGCCGGTCCGAAGCGCTGGCCTGCTGCGAAAAGGCACTGGAGCTACAGCCCGACATGCCCGACGCCCGCAAGAACCGCTCGCTGGTCTTGTTGCTGGAGGGCAAGCTGGCCGAAGGTTGGGCCGAATACGAATGGCGTTGGAAGTGTCCGGAGCTTCCGGAAAGGCCGTTTCCGCAGCCACTGTGGGACGGTACGCCATTGGACGGAAAAACGATCATGCTGCACGCCGAGCAGGGATTTGGCGACACGCTGCACTTCGTCCGCTACGCGCGGCTGGTACGCGAGCGCGGCGGCCGCGTGATCGTGGTCTGCCAGCGCCCGCTGGTGACCCTGTTACGTCGCTGTGAAGGCGTCGAGCAGGTTTTGGCCCAGGGCGATCCGTTGCCGCCCTTCGACGTTCACGCGCCCCTGTTGAGCCTGCCGCGGATTTTTGGCACCACGCTCGACAACATTCCCGCTGACGTGCCGTACCTCAACAGCGACCCACAAATCGTTGCCCGCTGGCGCGACGAGCTGAGCGGCGTGAGCGAGTTCAAGATCGGCATCGCCTGGCAAGGCAGCCGCACGCATCGCCGCGACCGCGGGCGGTCGATCCCGCTTTCCTACTTTGCTCCGTTGGCGGCCCAAAGCGGCGTGCGGCTCTATAGCCTGCAAAAGAACTTCGGGCAGGAACAACTCGGAGAAGTCAGCTTCGGCGGGCGGATTATCGACTTGGCGCCGCGGCTGGAGTCGTTCGTCGATACCGCCGCCGTGATGGAGAACCTCGACCTGGTGATCTGCTGCGACACGTCGGTGGCCCATCTGGCCGGCGCGTTGGCCAGGCCGGTGTGGGTGGCCGTGGCGACCGTGCCCGACTGGCGCTGGCTTTTGGACCGCGACGACACTCCCTGGTATCCGACGATGCGGCTGTTCCGTCAGCACCGCCGCGGCGACTGGCACGACGTGTTCGTGCGCATCACGTCGGCGCTGGCCGAGCTGATCGGCGCGCCGATGGATTTGAGCACGATGGTCCGCATCGGGCCCGGCGAACTGATCGATCGCGTCGCGCGATTGGAGATCGCGTTGGACCAGGGCGGGGCTGCGGGTGGCGGCAATCGCGAGGAGCTCGTGACGCTGGAGAACAGCCTGTCGCGTTTGCTTCGCCGTGCTCCGCAGGTGGCCGAGTTGAAGAATGAACTGAAGGCGGCGTGCGAGGCTCTTAGCGCGGCCGAGCGTCAGATCGACGAGTGCCGGCGCGGCGGCGATTTCGGCCCGCAGTTCGTCGAACTTGCCCGCACGGCTTATGCTGAACGCGAGCGCCACCGCCGGCTTATGGGGCTGATAAACGACGCTTTCTCGTTTGAAGGAGAAGGTGCGTGACCGCGAGCGAACTCAATAGCTTGGGCGTGGCCTTGGCACGACAGGGCCGCACGCGCGAGGCGGAGCAGTGCTTTGTCGACGCGGTCCGCGCGCAAGCGGATTTTGCGCAGGCGCACAACAACTTAGGCAACACCCTACTGGAGCAAGGGCGGCGCGAGGAAGCACGGGCGTGTTACCAGCGGGCCGTCGAGCTGAAGCCCGACTTCGCGGAGGCTTACAACAATCTGGGCAATGTGCAACGCGAGCTCGGTCAGCTTGACGAGTCGATCGACAACTGCCGGCAGGCGTTGCGTTTGAAGCCCGACTTGGCCGACGGCCATTTCAACCTCGGCGCGGCCCGTTTTGCGCAGCGGTGCTGGGAAGAGGCGGCGGTCAGCTATCGACAGGCCATCGCTTTGCGTCCGGGCCACGCTGAGGCGCACCGGTATTTGGGCAGTGCGCTGCGGGAGCTGGGACGTACCGATGAAGCGATCGCCAGCTTCGGCGAAGCATTGCGGCTCAAAGGCGATTTCGCCGAGGCCCACGGCGAGCTGGCGATGGCCTTGGCGCAACGAGGCGACCTGGACGGCGCGCTGACGAGCTGCCGCGAGGTGCTGCGGCTGCGGCCCCATCTGGCCAGCGCTCATCTGTATGCGGGCTTCATCTTGAGGCAGTTGGGCCGCCGGGCGGAAGCGCTGGCCTGCCTGGAAAAGGCGCTGGAGTTGCAGCCCGACCTGCCCGACGCGCGAAGGAACCGCGGGCTGCTGTGGCTGGTCGAAGGAAAGCTGACCGAAGGTTGGGCCGAATACGAATGGCGTTGGAAGTGCCCCGAGTTTTCAGCGCGGCCGTTTCCGCAGCCGCTTTGGGACGGTTCGCCTTTCGAGGGCAAAACGGTCCTGCTCCAGGCCGAGCAGGGGTTCGGCGATACGCTGCACTTCATCCGCTACGCACGGCGGGTCCACGAGTGCGGCGGCCGCGTGGTCCTCGTTTGTCAGCCCCCGCTGGTGGCCCTGTTAAGTCGTTGCGAAGGCGTCGAGCAGGTTTTGGCGCAGGGCGACCTATTGCCACCCTTCGACGTCCATGTGCCGCTGTTGAGCCTGCCACGGATCTTTGGCACCACGCTCGATAACATTCCGGCCGATGTTCCCTATATCGAGGGCGATCCTCAGAAGGTTGCCCGCTGGCGGGACGAACTTGACGGCGCGAGCGACTTCAAAATCGGCATTGCCTGGCAAGGCAGCCGCGCGCATTGCGGCGATCGTTGGCGGTCGGTCCCCCTCTCGAACTTCGCTCCGTTGGCCGCGATTGGCGGCGTGCGGCTCTATAGCCTGCAAAAGAACGACGGGCAGGAGCAGCTTGGGCAGGTCAGCTACGGAGAGCGAATTGTCGACTTGTCGCCGCGGCTGGAGTCGTTCGACGATACCGCGGCAGTAATGGAGAACCTTGACTTGGTGATTTGCTGCGATACGTCGGTCGCCCACCTGGCCGGCGCGTTGGGCAGGCCGGTGTGGGTGGCGGTGCCGGCCGTGCCAGATTGGCGCTGGCTGCTGGACCGCGAAGATACTCCGTGGTATCCGACGATGCGGCTGTTCCGCCAGCATCGTCTTGGCGACTGGCACGAGGTGTTCGCGCGCATGGCCTCGGCGCTGGCCGAGCATGTCGCAGCGCCGATGGGTAGTGTCCTAAAGTTGAGTCACGTAGGGTGGGACCAGCGAGCTTGCGAGCGCCCGCCCACCGAGAGCGACCTTGCCGATGCTGGTGGGCCGGTGCTCGCAAGCTCGCTGGTCCCACCCTACGAATTGGAGGCTGAGTGCCCTCGTGAATAAAACCAAAGTATGCCGCTATGGCGAGATGATCTATCGTCCGAACGACACCTATGTCGGCCGCTCGCTGGAGCTTTACGGCGAGTTCTCGGAGTCGGAAGTGCAGCTCTTTCGGGCCCTCGTGCGGCCTGGACAGACCGTGCTCGAAGTGGGCGCGAATATCGGCGCGCACACGGTGCCCCTGGCGAAGTTGGTGGGGCCGACGGGCAAGGTGCTGGCCTTCGAGCCGCAACGCGGCTTGTTTTATATGCTCTGCGGCAATATGGCCCTCAATAACCTGCACCAGGTGCATTGTTATCATGCGGCGGTCGGCGAGCGTGCCGGCACGATCGCCGTGCCGGAAGTCGATGCCGACAGGGAACAGGATTACGGCGGCATTCGGTTGACGAACCTGCCCTCGTCCGTGGTGACGGAACCGGTGCCACTGCTGCGGATCGACGACTTGCAGTTGGCCGCATGTGATTTCATCAAGGTCGATGTCGAGGGGATGGAGCGGCAAGTTTTGACCGGGGCCGCGCAGACGATTCGTCGCTTTCGGCCGCTGCTGTACGTCGAAGACGACCGCGCTCAAGCATCGGCCGATTTGCGGGCGCTGATGTTCGACCTGGGCTATCAGCTCTACGTTCATCAACCGCCGCTCTATAACCCCGCCAACTTTGCAGCCAATCGCGAGAATATCTTCCCCAAGATCGTTTCACTTAATGTTTGCGCTCACCATGTCGAGTCGCCGTCGCCCATCCGGCCCGAGCAGTTCGGCATGGAACATTTGCCGCGACCGGCCCGCGGTGCGACGACCTCGAAAGCCGGGACGCCGGCGACTTTGGACGAAGCGCGGCGCGAGCACCAGGCCGGCAACGTCGAGAGGGCGGTCGGCCTCTATCGCCAACTGCTGCTGGCCCAGCCGAACAATGCCCAGGTGTGGTATCTGCTGGGCGCGGCCTCGATGCAGTTGGGCCAGCTCGATGAGGCGCGCAGCAGCTTGCGGCAGGCCACCTGCGTCAATCCGCGGCACGCCGAGGCGCACAACCATCTGGGCGTGGTGCTGGCCCAGCAAGCCTCGGTCGACGATGCGATCACCAGCTTCCGACGCGCGCTCGAATTGAAGCCCGACAATGGCGAGATACTGAACAACTTGGGGCTGGCGCTGTTGCGGCAAGACAAGGCCAACGAGGCCATCGCCATCTTCCAGCGCGCCTTGGAGCTGCATCCCGACGATGTCAAGGCCCGGCACAACCTGCACCGGGCGCTGCGCGAGTTGGGGCACTTCGAAGAGCTGCTTACCAGCCAGCGTCAAGCGGTCGGGCAGAAGCCCGATTCGGCCCAGGCCCACAACGACCTGGGACTGACGCTCTACGAGGGGGGCAAGCTCGATGAAGCCGCCGAGGCCTTTCGTCAAGCGCTGCTCGTCAAGCCCGACCTGGCCGAAGCCCACAACAACTTGGGCCTGGTGATGGCCTCGCAGAGCAAAGTGGACGAGGCGATCGCGTCGTATCGCCGGGCGATCGTTTTGAAGCCCGCCTTTGCCGAGGCCCATAACAACCTGGGCATCGCCCTGCGCCAATCGGGACAGGGCGAGGCCGCGGTGGCGAGTTGCCGCGAGTCGGCCCGGCTCAAACCGGAGCTGCCGGAAGCGCACAATAACCTGGGCAGCGCGCTGGAAGAGGTCGGCCGCTACGAGGAAGCGATCGACGTGTTGAATGAGGCGCTGCGGATCAAGCCCGACTTTGCCAAGGCCCACAACAACCTGGGCATCGCCTTTTGGTATCTGGGCCGCTTCGACGACGCCGCCGACAGCTACCGCCGCGCGATCGACCTGATGCCCGAAATGGCCGAGGCCTACAACAACCTCGGCAACGTGTTGCGCGACCAGAGCGACATGCAGGCCGCCCAAGAATGTTATCGCCAGGCGGCCGACCTGAAGCCCAACTATGCCGATCCACACTGGAACCAGTCGCTGGTGTGGCTGCTGTCGGGCGACTTCGAGCACGGCTGGGCCGAATATGAATGGCGCTGGAAGCTGAAGAACTTCAAGCCGCGCCAATGCCCGCAGCCGCTCTGGGACGGTTCGCCGCTGGAGGGAAAGACCATCTTGTTGGCGGCCGAGCAGGGGCTGGGCGACACCATTCAATTCATTCGCTATGCTCCGCTGTTGCGCCAGCGCGGGGCGCGCGTGCTGGCCGAGGTCCAGCGGCTGTTGAAGCCGATCTTGAGCAGTTGTCCGGGCATCGACCAACTGCTGGTGCAGGGCGAGGAACTGCCCGATTTCGACACCTATATCACGCTGCTCAGCCTGCCCTGCGTGCTGGGCACGAAGCTCGACACCGTGCCCGCCGACGTTCCCTATCTCAAGGGCGATCCTGAGAAGGTGGCCCTCTGGCGGGACGAACTCGGCGGGGTGCGCGACTTCAAGATCGGCATTGCCTGGCAAGGCAGCCGTGCGCATCGCGGCGACCGTTGGCGGTCGGTCCCGCTGTCGAACTTCGCGCCGTTGGCCGCGATCAGCGGCGTGCGGCTCTATAGTCTGCAAAAGAACGACGGGCAGGAGCAGCTTGGGCAGGTCAGCTTCGGCGAGCGGATTGTCGACTTGTCGCCGCGGCTGGAGACGTTCGCCGACACCGCGGCGGTGATCGAGAATCTCGACCTGGTGCTTTGCTGCGACACGTCGGTCGGCCACCTGGCCGGCGCGTTGGCCAAGCCGGTGTGGGTGGCGGTGCAGACCGTGCCCGACTGGCGCTGGATGCTGGACCGCGAAGATACGCCCTGGTATCCGACGATGCGACTGTTCCGTCAGCGCCGTTTTGACGACTGGCCGGAAGTCTTCGAGCGGATGGCGGCCGCGCTGCGCGAGAAGCTGGAGCAGGCCCAAAACCTGCACTAGCGATTGGACACCCGAATAATGTGAGCGGCCCAAGGCGGTATGTTCGAGAACAAAATATGACAGCCAACCGAAAAGCTGCCAAAATGGAACCCGTGGTTTTGCGCCAGAAGGGCGAGGCTGTTTCTCGAAAACAGGCTGATGTGGCCGTTTCGGGGAGAGGCATACCACCAGCTCAGTCGTTGGTTGCGGTGAATGCTCCCGTCCGACAATAAGGTGGAAAACAACACGAGTCCATCCGGAGCGAGCAGCGACCGCAAATGGGACATCAACTGCTGGACATCAGGCACATGTTCGAAGACCTCAAAGGCTGTAATCAGCTCGAAGCGGCCAAGCTGTTCGGCACTGACGTCTCGGTTCACCAGGGGGTCGTAGGATATCGAATTCCAACCTGACGTGCGCAGAAGGTCGACGAGAACTCCGTTTCCGCCACCATAATCCAGATGTCGGACTGACCGAGGTAAACTGCCGAAGAGAGAAACCAAGGTGCCGGCATTTCCGCGAGGCCGCACTTCCTTGTAATCCGGGTCCACGACGGCATAGTCGTCGTTGTATACTTTGTCTTCGAATTTCTCTAAGGACCAGGTTGACATCTCCGGGGCGAAGCAGAAGCCGCATCCGCCGCAGAAAGCGTAGTAGATTGGAACGCCGGCCGGACTGAGAAACGTGCCCCTTCGTTCCTCGCATGACTTGTTGAAGTCCACGACGTCAAGCAACGAGCATCGTTGGCGGCAAACCGGGCAGATCAATGCGTCTTTGTGCATGGCTATGGAAGGCGGTCTTGCAGCCGCAGCACGTGCAGAAAGACGGGGCCGACGGCTTTCCTGGCCATTATAAACCAAGGTCTCGCGGAAACACATCGCCAGGGTCAACCGATCCAAAATACGGCCATCTACTCCCGCTGCCAGCGTTGAGCATCCTTGCTCTTCCATCGTCACAGCCTCCTTGATGCTTGGTTATTGACCAAACATAAGTTATCAGGAGGCTGTGACTTGCGCAAAGACGAACGGTATTGAGTCTAGTCGCCGCGCGAGTCGTGGCCGGTCCCGGCGCGCCGGGACACGAATTCTGCTACACGCGGTGCGCTGTTTCTATAAGGGCCGGTGAATATCCGCGCCAACGGCCCGCCGCGCTCGGCTCTTTCCTTCTTTCGCAGCCGACAGCGAAAGTTCGTTGAAGGGCCGCGTTACGGCCGCCAACCGCCCGCGGTCACGGCGGCGCGCGAAGGGACGATTCTGATCTACTGACAGATTCTGTCAGTTCACCGAAAGAGGGGGATGGTCAATTTACGGTCCGATCGGCCCTGGAGTTCCTCGGTCGTTCCCCTTGAGCGCCGTCAGTTCCACCGCGATCTCAGCGGCAGCTTCACGGTCCTGCCACCCGTCAGACTCATCGAGCTCGGCCAGCTCCAAAAGCGCCTCGGTCTCGGATTCGACCAGCTCGACGCGCTGCCGCAATCGCTCGAAACGATCAAGGACCGAGCGCCCCGCGTCGCCACTCGCGTGCGCGCCCAGGCGGCGGTAGGCCTGCGCCACGCATTGGCGTGCCGCCAATGCGACCATCATCCTTCCGGCCTCGGCACGTTTTACCTTCATGGCATCGATGCGGCGGCGCAGCCGAGCGCTGGCATCTTCGGCCGCCGCACGTTGTTCTTCGAACACCCCTGCCAGCCGCTCATGCTCGCGGCGCCGCATGAGTGCGCGACGGGCATGGTCGTCGTCGCCGGCGGAGACGGCTGCCGCCGCTCTGTGTTGCCAACGCGAAGCCTGGCCGTGCTGCGACTCGATTTCCTTGCCCAGCAACTTCTCGCAGGCGATCGAGCGGGCGGCCGCGCTGGTGGCCGCGGCGATCGTGTCGTCCATCTCTCGCACCGCTTGCCGCAACATTTTTTCCGGGTCTTCAAAGCGATCGACGAGATCGTTTAGGTTCGCCGTGAGAATATCGTTGATGCGTCCGAAAAGTGTCATGGTTTACTCCTGAATCTGAATCCTGAACCCTGAATCGTGAACCCGAACCCTGATCCCTCACGCCGCCGACGTATTGCCCCTGCGCTCCTCTTGTTCTTCCCCTGCATCCTGCCACGTCACCGCCGAAATACCTTCCACCGCTGCCGCGATCTGGGCCACCAATTCCTCGGCGCGTGAGGCCGGCGCGCCGGTGAACTTGGCCAAGTGGATCATCGATACCAACTCGCGAATCCAGGCCAACGTGCCCATCAGGTCGTCGTACGCGCGGCACCGCACCTCGCGCAGCCGGCCGAGGTTCTTGCGGCGCGCCTGCTCGCTCAATGCTCGGCGGTCGACCACGAGGGGACCGTCTTCCGCGACCGTCTCCGGGACGCCGCCGGCTTCGATTTCCGTTCGTGCCATGAGGGCGTCCATTTCGCGAATCCGGGCAGCTTGCGTCGCCAACGCCGAACGCAGCTCGACGAGCCGGTCTTTCTCACGGGCCAGCACGTTTTCGGCCCAGCCGTCCAGGCTTGAAAAGGCCGTGTCGAGTTCGGCATCGACTTGGGCGATTGCTTCCGCCATTTCGTCGGCGGCAGCGTGGCTCGTCGCGCGATCGAATTTCGTGGGAGTCTCCGGACGCGAGAGCAAGACCGGCAAATAGAGCGGCCAGAAGACGGTGGCGGTGGCCAACGGGAGCCAGCCGCGATCGCCGTCGCCGCTGAGATAAACGGCGCCGGCCACCGCGAAACCGGCAATCAAATAGAGCAGCAGTGTTTCACCGAGTCCCATGGTTTGCCTCCCCTCGTCTCAAACGTGCGTTGCGAAGAAGTTCCACAACACGTAGACCATCAGCGGCGTCACGGCGGTGTAGCAGGCGCACCAAGCCAACAGCAGCCGCCGCAACAGGCAGGCCCGCGACTCGCGCCGCTCGGCACAGATCGTGTCGCGCAGGGTCAAGAAGCCGTCGTAGAGCGTCTTCACGCCCCACAGACCGGCCACAAACGGCAGCAGCAGCCCGAACGCCACGCATGTGAGCATCAGCACGCGCGGAACCGGGAAGACCACGACGGCCAGCGCCGTCGCCACGTAGATCGGCAACACGCCGACCAGCGCGACGGCCGCCGAGGTCATGCCCTTCATGGCGTGCGCGACTACGCCGAGCATGCCGGTACGCACGCCGGCCAGCAGGCCGTAGAAGTAAAAGCTGGGCAGACAGACGCCGTTGGCCGCGACCAGTCCCAGGCAATACGCCAGCAACAGATTGGCCAGCGAGGCATCGTTCCAATGGGCGCGAGGCACGCCCGGCGGCCAGAAGTTCCAAGTAACGTACACGGAGTTGAGAATCACCGTGGCCGCGACGCCATAGACGGCGAAGCCGATGAGTCCCAGCGTCAGCAGCCGTGGCACCAGCCGCCGCTGCCGGTCGGGCCGCCGCAACAGTTGTTCGAGCGTCGAGCGGTCCTTGAGCAACAGGTCCAAAAGCTGGGTGAGCGAGACATCGTCGCGGTCGGCAGTCTGCTCGCTGCCGCGAATCGTTTCAGGCCGTGCCAGGTCGGCAACGCAGTTGGTAGACATAAAGTTTCCTTTACCGAAATGAATGCGCAATTGAGCGAAAGTGGTCGGTGGTTCTCAACCGACGGGCGTCAGCAATCCGAAGACATAGGCCATCTGAAAGCCGATGGCCCCCACGAGCAGCAGAATCCAACCGGGCTGCCGGCCGCGTGCGGGTTCCAAGCGTTCGACGATGCGGCAAAACACGTCGGCCATCGCCACACCCACGCCGATCAGCACCAGCCAGTTCACCGCGGCAACCAGCCAGGCGGCCCAGCGCGGACCAACCAGTTCGGCCGGCAACGAAGGCACGGCGACGCTGAAGAACCAGTTGATCGGCACCGACGCGATCAGCGCCAGTCCGCCCCAGCTTACGGTCACCAGCGCGGCCAACAGCGTGCTGCTCGCCCGCAAGCGCGAGCCGCTCAGGCTGTTGAGAATGTAGAGCGCCGGCAATGGGATGACCCAGGCCAATCCAGCGGCGATCGAGAACAATAGCGACTTGGCCAGCATGGTTTGCGGTCCAGCGTGGATGCCCATCGTCAAGCCGTAGACGAGCACGCCGAACAATGCGGTGGCCGCCAGTGCCAGCCAGACGGCCAAGCCATACGGCGTGCCTTCGCGCTGCCACACAAGCGCGAATTCTTCGGGTTCGCGCAGCGAAAGGCCGACGGCGGCCAAGCTGGCGCGGTGGGTTTCGCGAGACATCGTTGATCTCCTTCGTTCGAGGTCGGTGGTCGTAATCAGGCACGGCGGCGTGCTGGCCACGATACTGACCGAAGGAAACCGGCGGGATTAACCGGCTGCGGAAGAAGAATCTCGAAAAGCGAGCAAGTGGAACTAGGAAGGAGGGAGGGCCGATCGAGCGTCGCGCTCCATCGTAAGGCAGTACTCAGAAAAACCGAGCGATCGCCAGAATTGGATGGCCACCGAATTGCCGATAAGCACCTCCAGCCGAACACGCGGTGAGCGGCTCCACTCGTTTTCCCGCAACCACTGCACGGCTTTTCGACCGATACCGCGGCGACGTTTTGACGGCAAGACATAAAACTGACGCAGATACGTCCAATCGGACTCGTGCCTGAAAAGTGCATAGCCCGCCGCTTCGCCTTCGTCTTCGAAGATCACGGCCCGATACTCGTCCTGAAGCCATCCTCGCATGCGGTCTTGCAGTTGAGAAAGAGACATCGTATTGCGGTGACCTTCGTCTCGAATCAATTCCTGGTTCATCGCAGCAAGAAGAGCAATGTCGTCGAGCGTGGCAAGACGGTAGTTCATGTTAATCCGTGACCAGTCTTACGGTTCGCTTTCAGGGCAGAGCCAGGCAACGATCATTGTACTTCTTTTCCGGCCCGACCATGCACTGTGCGACATCCCTAACCCTAACTTGCAGAGCACGGCGCGGCTATGAGCTGATTGTAGTTTGGGGGCCTCTTGCAGCGACGACAATGTTGTCGGCGCTTGCCACGACACGCCTACCCGGCTGGGCACGCATGTGGCTGATGGCCCTTTCCCTTTACGGTGGTTTCAAATGGCTGACGTGGCAGCGGGCGGTTTGCGAACTGCGGCTGATGCGACCGCCGCTGGCCCGGTCGCTCGCGTACTTGTTTCTTTGGCCGGGCATGAACGCCACACGGTTCTTGTCGGCCGCCAAGGTCGAGCGGCCGAACGGCGTGGAGTGGCTGAGAGGCGTTCGGAATGTGCTGACCGGCACGGCACTTGTCTGGCTGATCGCTGGCCGTTTTTTACCGCGGCAACCCTGCGCCGCGGGTTGGGCCGGCTTGGTGGGCATCGGCTTATGGCTACACTTCGGTATACTGCAACTTCTGTCGCTCGCCTGGCAACGGGCCGGCGTCTATGCAACCCCAATCATGCAGCGGCCAGCGTCCGCCACATCACTCGCCGATTTCTGGGGCCGACGCTGGAACACGGCGTTCCGCGACCTGGCGTATCAACTGATCTTTCGTCCGCTGGCACGACGCTGGGGAGCACGCCGGGCTATGACCGCCGCGTTCCTGTTTTCGGGCGTTCTGCACGATCTGGCGATCTCCGTTCCCGCACGGGCCGGTTACGGTCTGCCCACGCTTTACTTCCTCTTGCAAGCGATCGGAGTGGAGATTGAACGATCGGCGCTGGGACGGCGATGGCATTTACGCGGCGGCGTGCGAGGCTGGATGTTCGCGGCGACAATGATCTTGGCCCCCGCTTCACTCCTGTTTCATGCCGCCTTTCTCCGCCGCGTCGTCATACCATTCTTGAACGTTTTGGGAGCATAGCATGAACAACGAAGCACTATTACGCATGGGTGGCGTGATTCAACTCGCCATCCTCACCGCCAGCGCGCTGGTGCCGGGCAAATTGCAATGGCGGGCGGAGCTTGGCAAACTGCCGCCCCTCTCGCGGCAATTGATCTGGGTGCATGGCGGATACATCGTCCTCACGATCGCCGCCATGGGCCTCGTCTCGCTGTGCGAGGCGGCGCAACTCGCGGACGGCAGCTTGCTGGCGCGGACAATCTGCGGGTTTGTGGCAGTCTTCTGGTCCGTTCGTTTGGCGATCCAATGGATGCTGTTCGACGGCCGGGCCTATCTGACCAGCCGGTTTTTCAAGATCGGCCACCACAGTTTGACTTTGGCCTTCGCCATCCTCGCCCTTGTTTACGGCTGGCTGGCGCTTGGCTCAGGCTGACTCCAGCTTGGCGTCGAGCGTGATCTTGGCGTTCAGCACGCGCGAGACCGGGCAGTTGGCTTTGGCATCGGCCGCAATCTCGTTGAATCGCTGCGCATCGATGCCCGGCACCTTGGCGGTCAGATCGAGTTGGATGGCCGTGATCGTCCAGTTGCCGTCGATCTGTTCCAGGTCGAGCGAGGCCTTGGTCGAAAGCCTGTCGGGCGTGAACCCGGCGCGGCCTAAAGATGCTGAGAGGGCCATCGTAAAACACCCGGCATGGGCCGCCGCAATCAGTTCTTCCGGGTTTGTGCCGGCGCCCTGCTCGAAGCGGGTCGTGAACGAATAGGGCGTTTCCTTCAGCACGCCACTGGGAGTCGTGAGCGTACCCTTGCCTTGTTTCAAATCGCCCGACCACGCCGCTGATGCTGTCCGTTTCATGGCTTGTCCTTTCTGGTGATGTCGCCCCGCTCGTTTCACTTCTAACCGATGCCCGAAAATCGTCAATCGCCGTCGGCGTTGGTTCAACATCTCGCCATAGGCGACGAGCCGATCGCGCATTTCGCTGTTCTCCCTGCGGGGATCGCGTGTACAATCAAAACAGCCGCCGCCCCGAGGTCAGGGGCGGTCGAGGCGTGTCTGTGACCGCCGCCGTTCGCGATCGGGACGACCCCGGACAGCCAACTCTTGTCGTGCGGCATTTCTCCAGGTGTGCGGTGCCCTGCTCGGCTCGCCGCATGCCGTCGGGTCGCGCGGGGGCATATCACACGTTTCCGGAACGCTTGAAAAGATGAACGCTGATCCCTCTTCGACGGCCGCCGATCTGCTCTCGCAATCGGAATCGGCGCCGGACCTCATCGCCGCGCTCAAGCAGCGCGTCGAAGAGCTGGCCAAGGAAGTCGACGAGCGACGGCGGGCCGAAGTCGGGTTGCGGAAGGAAGTCGAGCGACATTCACGCACGGAGCACCAGTTGAGCGCCCTGGTGCGGGTCTCGGCCGCGCTCACCGACACGCTCGATCCATCCCACGTTTTGGCCTCGCTCCTCGATTTCTCCCAGCGGCTGTTTCCCGCCGACGCCTATGCTATCTGGCGGCTGCACGCGCGGACCGGCCAATGGCAGATCGCAGCGGCGGCAAATCTCTCTGAGGAATTTCAGCGGGGCGTCGTGGCCGTCTTGGAACAGTCGCCGGGGATGCCCGAAACGCCGGTGGTGGCCGACGACGTCTTCGCTTTGCCCCTGCTGGCCGATCGCAAAGCGGCATATCGGGCAGAGGGGATACGCTCGCTGCTGGCGGTCCCCTTGCGGATGCACGGGCAAGTGCGCGGCACGCTCGCCTGGTGAAGCCGGTCGGCGCCGAGACGCTGCGCCGTCTGCTGAGCGAGCAGTTTCGAGAAGTGCCGGGGACGTAGGGTGGGACCAGCGAGCTTGCGAGCGCCGGCCCACCGTAAACGACGTCGTCGCTCAAACAATGCTGGCGGCATCGGTGGACCGGCACTCGCTACAGTGAGCTCGCCGGACCTCGTGACGGAAGGTACGCCCAACCCAAACCTGGACCGACGCGAAGGTAGCGATCGTAGGGTGTGAAGACTTCCCAATCGGCGACGTCGTCCGTGCCGCCATCTCCGTT
This sequence comes from Pirellulales bacterium, assembly GCA_035533075.1. Taxonomy (NCBI): domain Bacteria; kingdom Pseudomonadati; phylum Planctomycetota; class Planctomycetia; order Pirellulales; species Pirellulales bacterium. The sequence continues at coordinate 40,124 of DATLUO010000149.1, forward strand.
CACATCACTACTGGGCTCGGGCACGATCAGGATGGACGATCCATCCGCCAAAAGCAGCGAACAGGCGAAGACCGATTCAGTGGTGCCGCTCCGCATAGCGCTGGCATCCGCCGCGATGACCCTCGCGCCCGGCTGCGCCAACTGGCCACGCTCGATTTGTTCGGCGCTCAAGGGAACGAAGCCATCGGGCAGGCCTGTATCGGCGGCGCTCGCCGCCATGGTCACCGCGATGCCGCTGGCGGTCTTGAAATACCACGACGACGCACGCGCTGTCACGACGTAGCTGCCTTCCGTGAGGTGGGCCAGTTTTTTCAGTTTTGGCTTTTGTGGTTCGCCGAAGTGCAGTGTCAGTTCGTCGCCATAAGAGAAGCGCACGTGCAGGAACGGCTCGCCGACGAGTTGTTGCAAATACGCCCGCAGCCCCCTCACATCGGTCGTTTTTTGTTGAACGCTCCGAAAATCAAGCGTGCCAAGCATACTTCCCTCGCATGACGTTACGGTTCCTGACTTTCACCAATAAATTCACGGGCCTTTTCCATCATTTCGTCCCAGGTGAAGTCGCCACGGTCATTGCGCGTGCCGACGTTGCCCGACCGCTTGCACTGCTCCAAGTAATCGCCGAATCGCCGCCGTTGGGCCGGATCCATCTCGAAGTCGCGGGCGACGGCGTCCACATCACGTATGTCTCGCTTCCGTCCCACGCCGGTTCCTCAATTATAGTACGACTGGCGGTGCATTATCGAGTGCCGCCGAGCTGTGGACCTCCGGCAACGTCCATCGCGTGCAGGTGAGCCCACCCTGCCTCGATTGCCGGCGCCCGGCCGCCTACAATTAGGCCCCCGCGCGGTGCGGCTCCAGGTCCTCCAAACCAAGCCGCTTCATCTTCTTATAGAGCGTCGTGCGGTTGATGCCCAGCGCGTCGGCCGTGGCGTTGCGGTTCCAGTGGTGGGCTTCCAGCACTTCCAGAATGATCTGCCGTTCGGGACTGGCCATCGCCTGCTTGAGCGTGTGGCTGCCCACCGGATCGACGCTGAGGGCCCGCATGGCCATGACGGCGGGCGGCAGGTCGGCCACGCCGATCAATTCGCTCTTTCCCAACAAGACGGCCCGCTCCACGACGTTTTGCAGCTCGCGCACGTTGCCCGGCCAACGGTAGCGCTCCATCGCCGCCAAAGCGTCCTCGCTGAAGCCAGCCACCTTTTTGCCGGTCTCCTCGCGCAGCCGCTGCAGAAAATGCTGAGCCAACATCGGAATGTCGGAGACGCGGTCGCGCAGGCCCGGCAATTCGAGATTGATGACGTTGACGCGGTAATAGAGGTCTTGCCGGAAGCGGCCCTCGGCCACCAGCGATTCCAGGTTCTCGTTGGTCGCCAGGATCACGCGGGTATTGACCTTGTAGGTCTTGTTGCCGCCCACCTGCTCGAACTCGAACTCCTGCAAGACGCGCAGCAGCTTCACCTGCAGGCCGGCGCTGGCCGTGCCGATCTCGTCCAGGAAAATCGTGCCGTCGTCGGCTTGCAGGAACTTGCCCACCTTGTCTTGATGCGCCCCCGTGAACGATCCGGTCACGTGGCCGAACAGCTCGCTTTCGAGCAGGGTCTCGCTGAGCGCCCCGCAGGCCACCTCGACGAACGGCTGGTCGCGCCGGCCGCTGCGGCGATGGATGGCGCGGGCGATGAGCGACTTGCCGGTGCCGCTTTCGCCGGTGATCAGCACGGTGGCCTTCGTGTCGGCGATGCTGTCGATGATTTCGAACACCTTTCGCATCCGTACATCGTGGCCGATGATGTTCTCCAGCCCCAGGCGCCGGTCGAGCTGGGCCTTGAGCTGCTTGTTTTCTTCGACCACCTTGCGCTGATTCAAGGCCCGCTCGATCGAAATATGAAGCTCTTCGTCGATGAGCGGCTTGGTGAGCAGGTCGAAGGCGCCAGCGCGGATGGCTTCCACGGCCGTCTCCACGGTTCCATAGCCCGTAATCAGAATGACCGTCGATTGAGGCCGCTCCCGGCGTGCGTAGGCCAGTACGTCGAAACCGTCGCCGTCGCCGAGCCGGACATCGACCAGGATCAGGTCGAACGTCTTGCGTTCGAGGGCCTGCACGGCGGCGGCGGCCGTGCCCGCCGTATCGACCTGATAGCCCTGTTCTCGCAGCCAATCGGCCATCGAATCGAGCAGATGACGGTCGTCGTCGACAAGTAGCAGGGAATGTCGTTTCATCACGTTTTGGAAGCTGTGGTCCGCCTGGAAAATCGGCGCAACCGCCCCCTTGAACGTAAAAAGTCGGTTGCTGTAGGATATTTAGGTCACCCGTTGCCGCCCGTCAACGCGGTGGAACGGCCGAGAAACGTGTCAGCAGTGATTGCCCGGTCGGATGGGGTCGGTTATTCTCACAAGTGGGCCAGCAACGTTGCAGAAAGCCGGCGAAATGGCAAAGAAAACAAAGAAGTCAAAGAGGGAAACTGGGATGGGCATCAAAGTGGTGATCGTCGACGATCACGAAGTCGTGCGGACGGGAATCGTCAGCCTGTTCGAGGACACGGAAGTGAAAGTCGTCGGACAGGCCGCCAACGGTTCCGAAGCGCTGCAGGTCGTCAAGTCGAAGAAGCCCGACCTGGTGCTGCTCGACATCCGCATGCCCGACGGCGACGGGCTGACGGCCTTGGAGGAGCTGCGGCAGGCCGCGCCGAATTGCCGGGTGGTGATACTCTCGACCTATGACAATCCGACCTACATCGCGCGGGCCAACGCCATGGGCGCCAGCGATTACCTGCTGAAAGGCTCGAGCCGCGATCAGCTCTTGAACGCGATTCGTGCCGTGGCCGCCGGCGACGCTCCGTCGGCCTTCGGCGAAATGCGCCGCGTGGCGGGGGCCATGGCCACGCGTCAGAAGAACGACGCCGAGCCGACGCTCACCCAACGCGAGACGCAGGTGCTGCGCCATCTGGCGCTCGGTCTGAGCAACAAGGAGATCGGCCGTTCTCTTTCGATCAGCATCGAGACGGTGAAAGAGCACGTGCAGCACTTGTTGCGCAAAATCGACGCCACCGACCGCACGCAGGCCGCGGTCTGGGCGGTGAAAAAGAAACTGGTATGAGCGTCCTCGATCGGTTTCGGCTGGATGGAAAGCGGTTTTTCATCACCGGCGGCTCGCGCGGCCTGGGCCGCGCCATGGCCCTGGCCCTGGCCGAGGCGGGTGCCGATGCCGTGCTCGTCGGCCGCGACGCCGCCAGTCTCGAACAGACCGCGGCGGATGTCCGTTCCCTGGGACGGCAGGCGTTGACGATGCAGGCCGACGTCGGCAAGCCGAAAGAGTGCGAAGCCGTTTGCCGGCAGGCCATCGAGCAGCACGGCCCCATCGACATTCTCATCAACAACGTCGGCGGCCGGCGCGTCCCCACGCCCACCGTCGACATGCCGCTCGACACCTGGCAGGAATTGATCGACCTCAATCTGACCAGCACGTTCGTCTGCACCAAGGTGCTCGGCAAGCCGATGATCGACCGGCGGTCAGGACGTGTGATCAATATCGCCTCGATTTCGGGAATGGTGGCCAACCGGGGCATCGGCGGCCGCAGCTACGAAACCGCCAAGGCCGCCGTAATCCAGTTCACGCGTGCCACCGCCGTCGATTGGGCGCCGTTCGGAGTGACCGTCAATGCCATCTGTCCGGGCGGCTTTATGACCGAGCCCAACATCCGCTGGTCCCGCGAGCGGCCCGAGATCATCGAGGCCTTCAAAAAAGAGATTCCCCTGGGCGATTTTGGCCAGCCAGAAGATCTGGGGCCGTTGGCCGTTTACCTGGCGAGCGATGCGTCTCGCTATATGACCGGCGCCGCGCTCGTCATCGACGGCGGCTATACGCTGCTTTGAACTGTGCCAGGTGTCTCGCAATGAGCCACTTTGACTCATAATAGCGAGGGGTTGTCCACCTCCTGTCCAGCGGCACGCGGCGTGCGGATGGGCCCTCTTCTTTCCTAATCGTAATGACACAAGCAGGTTACGCACGATAAGCGGCTCTGCCAAGCAAGGTCGACTGTAACGACGGCGCAAAATTTGCTCACTAAGACAATTCCCAGCACGAAGCTGCCGACCTTTGCGTCGGTCACCCGGATCGACGCCACGCATCGTGCATCCAGGCATTCAAGGAGGAGCGATCATGTTAGTGCTAAGTCGGAAAGCGGGCGAGCAACTGGTGATTGACGGCAACATCATCATCACCGTCAACCGCGTGGCCGGGCACCGCGTGAGCATCGGCATCGAGGCGCCTCACGACGTACAGATTGCCCGCGGCGAGCTGCGCGGGCCCGATTTGTCGCGGTCGCGGCTGGAAACCTTGCCGGCCGGAGTCTGAGTCGCCAAGCTGGAGTCGATGGACCCCCGCGAAAACGGCGCTGATTCCCGACCGCTGCTGCACCTCGATCGCGTCGGCCGCACCTATTTCATGGGTGAAGTCGCCGTCGAGGTGCTGCGCGACGTGTCCATTGAAATCGGCAGGGCTGAGATTTTGGCCATCGTCGGACCCAGCGGGTCGGGCAAGAGCACGCTCTTGAACCTGATCGGCGGACTCGACAAGCCGACGACCGGCTCCGTCTGGTTCCGCGACCGTGACCTGGCACAACTTGGTTCGCGCGAGTTGACGCTTTATCGCCGCGACACGGTCGGCTTCGTGTTTCAGTTCTACAACCTCGTGCCCAGCCTCACCGCCCGCGAGAACGTGCTGGCCGCGACCGAAATCAGCCGCAACCCGCTCGACGTCGACGAAACGCTCGACATGGTGGGGCTGGCCGACCGGGCCGAACACTTCCCTTCGCAAATGTCAGGCGGCGAGCAACAGCGGGTGGCCATTGCCCGAGCGCTGGCCAGCAATCCTCAACTGCTGCTCTGCGACGAGCCGACCGGCGCGCTCGATTTCGAAACCGGCAAGCGCGTGCTGCGGTTGTTGGTCGAGGTCCGCGAGCGGCTCGGCAAGACGGTGCTGATCATCACGCACAACTCGGCCATCGCGCAAGTCGCCGACCGCATTATCCGCCTCCGTAGCGGCGAGGTGGTGGAAACGACGGTCAATCGCCAGCCGGTCGCCCCGGAGGAAGTGGTGTGGTGAAACTTGTTGACCGCTGACATTCTTGCGCCGATACTTGGCCGGTGGATACGGATCTCGCCGCTTTCCGCCTCGCTTGCCAAAATCGACGAAGCCGCCAATGAAAATCCCATCGCCTCGAATGCCGTGTTGCCCTTTCGGTCGCGGGCGTTTGCCACGCGCGCCGACGACAATCCATGCGGTCGCAGCCGCTACCATCGTCGGTTTCTTGACTTCAGCCGCGCTTTCCGCCGAACAGAAAAGGCCGCCGAACATCGTGGTCATCCTGGCCGACGATCTCGGCTACGGCGAGCTGGGCTGCCAGGGCAATCGCGAGATTCCCACGCCGCACATCGATTCGATCGCGGCCGAGGGCGTGCGCTTCACGGCCGGCTATGTGACCGGGCCGAACTGCAGCCCTTCACGGGCCGGCCTGCTCACGGGGCGGTACGGCACTCGCTTCGGACATGAGTTCAATCCGATCGGTGCGAAGAACGAAGACCCGGCGTTCGGCCTGCCGCTGGGCGAGACGACGCTGGCCGACGTGCTGCGCGACGCCGGTTATGTGACCGGCGCCGTCGGCAAGTGGCACCTCGGCGGCACAGCCATGTACGATCCCCACCGCCGCGGCTTCGAATCGTTCTTCGGCTTTTTGCACGAAGGCCACTATTATGTGCCGCAGCCCTGGCCGGGCGTGACCACGATGCTCCGCCGCCGCACGCTGCCCGGCGGCGGCCAGGGACGCCGGGCATTCGGCGATGTGGTCTATTCGACGCACATGGGCTACTACGAACCGGAATACGACGCCAACAACCCCCTGCTGCGCGACGGCCAGCCCGAGGCCGAAGCGGCCTATCTGACCGACGCCTTCACGCGCGAAGCGCTAGGTTTCATCGACCGCCAACGCGACAAGCCGTTCTTTCTCTACCTGGCTTACAACGCCGTCCACAGTCCGATGCAAGGCGCCAACGCCTATCTGAAGAAGTTCGCCTCGATCGACGACATCCATCGCCGCATCTTCGCCGCCGTGCTGAGTAACCTCGACGACGGCGTGGGGGCGATTCTGGACAAGCTCCGTTCCGCGGGCCTGGAGAACGACACGCTGGTTTTCTTTCTCAGCGACAACGGCGGGCCGACGCGCGAGCTGACCAGCAGCAACAAGCCGCTGCGCGGCGAGAAGGGGAGCGTCTACGAAGGCGGCCTCCGTGTCCCCTTCATGGTGCGTTGGCCCGGTCGGCTGCCCGCCGGCGCGCGGTATGACCTGCCCGTCTCGTCGACCGACATTTTCGCCACCGCCGCGGCGGTCGCCGGCGCGGCGCCGAAAAACGGGCGAAAGCTCGACGGCGTGAATCTCATGCCGTACCTGTCGGGCGAATCGTCCGGGCGGCCGCACGAAACGCTCTATTGGCGCCAGGGGCTCAACACGGCGGTGCGCGTGGGCGACTGGAAGCTGTTGCGTCACGGCCGCGGCTCGACGAACGGCCCGTGGGAGCTTTACGATCTTGCCCCTGACCTCGGCGAGGAGCAAGATCTGGCCGCCGCCGAACCCCAGCGGCGGGAAGCGCTGTTGCGCGTTTGGGAAAAGCTCGACGGCGAGATGGTCGAGCCTGCCTTCCGCTGACGCCGCCGCCTCGGTTTGTTCTTCAAACAGCGAGGTACGTCGGTCACTTTTCCTCGCCTACGGTTCCCACTACGATAGGGCTGCTAACGTCATGCCGATGGATGAACCGATCCTTGAGGCCGTGGGGTTGCGGCACGGGCCACGTCAAAGTTTCGATGCGATGGCGACCCCGGAGTGTAGTCAGGAAAGCCGCGGCGTCCATCTCTCCGCACCGACTTTCCCTCGCTCGACAACGCCCACTGGCGGAAGCACCTGGCATTTGTGAAGGGCTAGCGTCTGGCAGCGGATTATTGACTTTGCCCAACGAAATTCGGATAACCAGAAGTGTCAACAAAATAGTTCGCTCGGGCGAGCGAACTAATTATACCGCTCGTGATTCAAAGCAGAGGACCGCCATGCGACGCAGTCTTATTCGATGGTGCATCCTTTTGACGGTCATGGTCGCTTCTGCCCTGCCGTGGCACACCGCGGGCACCGCAGCCGAAACGAAACCAGACGCCAAGCCGTCTCTGGCCGGCGTGTGGCAAGGGATCATTAAAGTTCAGTCCATCGAATTGCGGGTCGTGCTGCGCATCGTGGCCGAAGGCGACCGCTATAAGGCGACGCTCGACAGCCCCGATCAAGGCGCAAAGGGAATTCCGTTCGATCGCATCACGCTGGAAGGCGACAACGTCAAGCTGGAACTAAAGGCGATCAAAGCCTCGTTCGACGGCAAGCTCACTAAGGATGGTCAGACGATCCAGGGCAAATGGACACAGGCCGGAACGTTGCCGCTCGACTTCAAGCGTCTGGAAAAGGAGCCCGACTACAGCCGCCCGCAGGAACCAAAAAAGCCGTATCCTTACGTCGAAGAGGAAGTGACTTACAAGAACGATGCCGCCGGCATCACTCTGGCCGGAACGCTCACGTACCTCGCCTCGGACAAGCCGGCCCCGGCCGCGCTCTTGATCTCCGGGTCGGGGCCGCAGGACCGCAATGAAACCGTGATGGGCCACAAGCCGTTCTGGATCCTGGCTGATTATCTAACGCGACGCGGCATCGTGGTGCTCCGCGTCGACGACCGCGGCGTCGGCGGGTCGACGGGCAACACGATGACATCGACCACCGCCGACATGGCGGCCGATGCGCTGGCGGGCGTCGCATACCTCAAGTCGCGCAAGGAGGTCGATAGCCGCGAGATCGGCTTGCTCGGTCACAGCGAGGGTGGATTGGTGGCTCCGCTGGCGGCCAGTCTGAGCGACGACGTGGCGTTCATTGTCATGCTGGCGGGAACCGGCGTTGCTGGCGAGCAAATTCTTTACCGTCAGGCCGAGCTGATCGCGAAGGCGCAAGGCGCCGACGACGCCGCACGGGCCGCCTCGCGAAGCACTCAAGAGCGAATGATCAAAGCCATCAAGGAATCGGCCGACTCCGCCGAGGCGGAAAAGCGCGTGCGAGATATTGCCGCCGAGGAGCTGGCCAAGTCGGCCACTGGCGAAGAGCAAGGCCCGGCTGCAAAGGCGGCGATGGAGGCACAACTCAAGCTCGGCCTGTCGCCCTGGTTTCGCTACTTCTTGACCTATGATCCACAGCCGGCGTTGCGAAAGGTGAAATGCCCGACGCTGGTGCTCAACGGCGAAAAAGACCTGCAGGTCGACCCAAAGCAAAACCTGCCTCCCATCGCGGCCGCTTTGAAGGACGGCGGCAACCCAGATTTTGAGGTCCGAGAGTTAGCGGGCCTGAACCATCTCTTGCAACACTGCCAGACCGGTTCGCCGTCCGAATACAGCAAGATCGACGAAACCTTGGCCCCCGAAGCGCTCGAAATCATCGGCGACTGGATTGCGAGCAAAACCGCGCGTCCCTGATTTCATGCGGGCGACGCGCCGCCCTGCGCCGACTGCCGCCGTGGACTCGAGCTGGTCGCTCTCGTGCAATCAGGACAGGATGACTATTGTTCCAGTGGGAGATTGATCGAGACGAGAGACGCCCAGCGGAGGTTAAGCGACTTAGGAGATCCGGGGCCGGTATTCGGCAATCCTGGCGTCGATGACCGCTGGCGAATCGGGTGCCCATTCAAGCCGCCGCGTGACGGTCTTGAGACCGGGGGCAGCGTAGACGAAGCGCGTATCGTACTGCCCATAGAGCTTGTCGAAGAAGGTCGCAAAGCTCAGCTCGCTGCCGGCAGGCGGAAAACCAGCCACAAGCGTGCCGATTGCATTACTGCGCGCTTCGACCAAACAAATCGCAACGGCCTCGTACTTGGTCACCGCATCGCGGATATCGTTGCGGCCAGCGAGCCGAGCCATCACGTCGTGATAGCGTAGGATGCCGTCAGAGACGTGCCCGTCCTTTGTGAATGCGACGTCATTGGGGGCAATGCCCTCGCCTTCCCGGTTGGCGCGGAGCACGTGGAGAAAGCCGTAAACGAGCGCCGGGTACGCAATGTGGAGGTTCGTGCAGTCTCCAGCCGCTTCCTCCATCCGGTTTGTGAGGTTGCGAAAAGCGTTCAACGTGCCCTTCATGGAAATGGCGAGCACAGGCCCGATTCCATCTTTGGTAACCACAACATCGACGCTTTTTGTCTTCAATCCTCCGAAGACGGTCCTTTCGTCGCTGCCTCCCGCCAGCTCTGAATAATCGAGGATCCAGCGTTTCCCATCCTTCTTGACCTCGAACGGCGGTCGGGGCCGCACTTCGTCAGGTCGAAAACCGCCCTCGATCACAAGCCGGCAGGCGACATACCAATGAAGCGGCTTTATGTGCTCTGAACCTTGGTGCCCCGCCACGTTTTCCACGAAGGTGGTGAGCGCCTCCTTCCTTGTCAGCCATTGGCACCTGGAGGCATCTCTAGCCATAGTGCCTCCAGCAACGCATTAGATCGATTCCCTCTTGCAGCTCGCTTTCGTGATCGTGGAGTTCACCAAGCTCCTTCCGGACTAGAACGCGGTTTGCCTCACGCGGCTCCAGCTTCAGCAGCCCGCCGCCAAGCGGGTGGCCCTCAATCTCGCAACTAAGTCGGGTCAGCGGATCATTCCATCGCCGTTGCAGTTCCGTAACGCTAAAAGCCTCCTTCATGCGGACGACATGCACCGAGTTCGTTGCCACGCAACCAGCATGGTTTGCGACGAGGGCCGGAGTTTCGCCGCTCATATATGACAAGAAGGCATCGGGCACACAAACGTCCGGCACCGCGTACCAAGGCGTTCGGTTTCGGCACTTGTACGATTCGCGCGCCGCGTGGCCGTCGTCCGAGTCGAGGTACCGTCTGACCGGCTGCGGAACCTCTTGTGCGGCATCAAGACGCAGCAGAAAGTTTGCCGAGTCATTCCGCAACCACTTTTCGACCGTCGATGCATTGATGGTCGATCCAACAAGATCTCGGCCGTTGCGGACCGCCGGAGCCAGAAACCGATCGTCGATTCCGCGGAACCTGGCGACACTCGGCCTGAGATGAAAAAAATCGTTGGCACCCGTGACGTAGCCGATGCCTACCCGCGCGACATCCGAGAGGCGGAACGTCGTGTCAGACTCCGCCAGCGCGCGGTAAACGTCGAGGGTGCGGTCAGGCAAAAGAAACGGACGCAGCCGCCGCCCAGAGCGGTGCCATTGGGCCAGGCTAACGCGGCGGCCGCCGGTCGGCGGATGCTCGCAAGCGTCGAACCGGGCCAGAGCGCTGAACAAGAAGCCGCCTGACTTCCCCCCGAAACCTTCGCAATAGAGAAGCCAGCAGTCTTCCGATAAATCGGAAAACAGCTTATCTCGGACCGCCACGATATGAACGGTGCTGAAGCTTCGCAGCAGGTAATCGAGCAAGGGCGCGGCATAGGGGGCATGGCCGATTTCGGCCGGCACCACAAAAGCCATGCGGCCTCCCGGCTTGAGGAGCGACGCCGTCGCCACGAGGAACGGTGCCCAGGAAGACGACAAGGCACTGAACCTCGCGCCCCGCATGGCACACAGCGCGAGCGCCGTCGACCGCACGGCACCGTTAAATCGCTGATATCGGATGAAGGGAGGGTTGCCGGCGGCACATTCGAAGCGTTCGCTCGTATCCAGCGCCCATGAGAAAAAATCACCCGCGTGGATGAGCGATTTGGGCGACCGCTTTCGAAGGGCAGCGGCCGCGTTGGGATCGCCCTCCACACCGACGCTGTTGGTGTGCGCGGCGAGAAACCGGCCGTCGCCGCATGCGGGATCGAGAAGCCGGTCGGTGTGAGCGGCGACGGCCCATCGGACCAGCGACCGGGCTACGCCATCCGGCGTGTAATAGGCTCCAAGCTGTTTCCGCCGTTCGATGTCCATTTAGCCCGACTCATGACGCCAACCGCACTCTTTGGGGCAGGGTACAGATGGACTGCTCTTTGGTCAATCCCCTGGCGGTTCCAGATCGCGCATCCGCGCTGAGCCAGCCTGTCAAGCGCCGCGGGCCGAGCAAGGCGGCCGCCGACCGAACGGCCCGGATTGCCGACCAGCGTGCGCGCCGAAATCCTCCTTCGCGCTCTCCACACCGTGAAACTGCCCGAGCGCTAAGCGGAGGCTGGATCAATTGGCCAACGGCACAACACGCGCCCCGAGTGGATCGCCGAGTCGTTCTTTGCCCGTCGCCAGCGCGGCGAACGGCCCGAGCTCGATCTTGGGAACTACGCGCCGCGAGCCGGGTCGAAGGCCCGGAAAGCGAAAATCGGCCCGCACGACTCGCACGCTCCCTCTCCCTCCGCGCCCCGCGAGCGGGCGCCCCGGGGCGGGGTGAGGGCCTTGGCGTCGCTTTCGATTCGATTCCCGCCACACCGCCCCACTGCACAGCGAAACCATCGCCCGAAACGGTGTACCGCGTCGGCAGAGAACCGCGGTGCGATGCGCGTGCAGCAATGGGCGCCTGCGCAGCCGCCTGCGTCTGTGTTTTCATCGGGAACCCGCGCTGAGCCAGCCTATCCAGCGCCGCGGGCCGAGCAAAACGGCCGCCGACCGCACGGGCCGGCTTGCCGGCTCCTCGGCACTCCGACTATAGTATGGGCGTTTTGAACTGCTGCGGAATGACCACGTTGCTCGCCCTATCCTTCGAACACGGTCGCGGTCATGGGACTCGCTGCTCCTTGTTCGTGCGGCTCTTTCATCCGCTACTCTCCTCCGGTTTTCACCGGCGCTTTCCCCTCTTTGCCCCTTTATTTGCTTGACTGGCGCAGTCCAGTTTAGTTAACCCTTGATAGGGGCTGCCACTATCGGCCGCCAATAGCGTCTGATAGACTTTTTGCGTAAACGATCTGCACCGTCGAGCGGCGCGATCATCGCAGGAAGCCCAGAGGCACGAGAAAAACCAGTTACTCGCCATGCCTCGCATTTTCGACAATATCGAGACGTCGATGCTGCCCGCGCTCCGCGAAACCCTCGCCGTTGCCGAGCGTGCCGACTTCTGCGTCGGCTACTTCAATCTCCGCGGGTGGCGGCAAATCGTTTATTCGATAAGTGTTGGATCTTGAGTCATGCCGCCTCGACTCAAACCTCGCTTCTCGGCCTACCAGTTCTCCCTCCGGCTCCGCGGCCTTCGCCCCGCCATCTGGCGCCGCGTCCGGGTGAAGGACTGCATTCTGCTTGACTTGGATCAGATTATTCTAGCGACCTTGGGCTTCGAGGGCGAGCAGAGTTTCCGCTTTTCCCCTCTTCCTGCCCAGCTACCCGGACGGCGACGAACACCGCCGATCTGCTGGCGCGGTTCGAGCTGCCGGCGTACAACTTCGAGACGCACGTGCCCGCCTATTTGACCAAGGCCCGCGTGCTGGAGGCGTTCTGCGCCTTTCGCGATTTCATCACCGAGGACCATCCTCAACCTGGCGTCGTCGAGTTGGCAATCGGCGCGGGCCTTAGAGCCATGGCGAAGCCCGGCTGAGCTTCCCAAGCCACGGCTCAGTCGTCCCAGACGCAGATGAAGGGGTGGGCGGTGGTTTCGGCCTCGTCGTACCACTCCGATTTGATCTTGCCCTGCTCGAAAACGACCAACAGGGAGGCCACGTCCTGGCCGCCGCCCGCGTTGTCCGGGTCGCCGGGGTGCCAATTGGCAAAGCCGGAGGCCACGGCCGAACCGTCCGGCCAGCGAAAATCGCCTTCGATCAATTGATCGGTGCAGCCCAGCCAACACCAGCGGCGCTCGCTGCCGCCGGTGGCCGACGCCAACAAACTCACCAGGGCCTCATTTTCTTGCAGAGTCTTGACGATCGGCAGCGACCCGCCCATGGCGCCGCAAGCGAAGGCGGCCCTGGCCCAGGTGGCCGGCGAGTCATAGAGTTTGTACCAGCGGTCGCCGATCCGCCGGGCGTCGAGCGGATGCCGCGGGCGGAAGGCGTCCGACGCGGTCTTTCGCTGCCGGCCCAGCGATTTGGCCCGGTTCTCAAGCGTGGCCTTGGTCTTGGCTGAAACGTTCCGCGGCGCCAGGCGATACCAGCGAGCGGCGCGCTCCAGGCACCACCACTTCAGCGGCGCTTCCGCCTTGGCCGAAAGGCCCCACCACCGTTCGCCGACCGCGACCGGTTCGTCGGCCCCTTCCGCTTTCGCCTCCTGAGCGGCCAGCCCGGCCCAGTCGGCCTCGCCGCATTTCCCGAAGTGATCCGCCGCCGCCGGCCAATCCCCCCGAACGACCGCCAAGTACAGCCCCGCGGCCCGATGATCGTCTTGCGAGTCGGGCGACGCGGCCAGCGCGGCCAACGCTTTTTGTCCGGCCGCGGTTTGAGCGCGCCACAAGCCGATTTCCACGCCACGAATCTTCAGCTCTTTGAGCACCTCGGCGGGCAACGATTTCATGGCCGAGCCGGCCGAAACCAGCGCCTCGGCCAAGGCGAACTCTTCGAGCGCCACCGCCACCTCGATCTGGCGAAGCAGTTCAATGCCGATGGCCTTTCTGGCGGCAGGATTCTTGGCGCTCTTCAGTACGGTCGACAGCCATTTCGCGTTCCACGATTCGAGATCCGCGTCGAAGTTGCGGGCCAGATCGGCTGCCGCCTGACAGGCCAGCGCCAGGTCGCCTTCCGCGGCGGCCTGCTGGACCGCGGCGTCGAGCAGCACCCAATGCCGCGCCGGATCGTCGACGTTTTGCGCCGCTTCGCGCCACAGCTTGTGGGCCGGCGACGGCTTCTCGCCCGGCTTGACACGCTGGCTGCGCAGCGACGAGACCATCGACTCAACGGCCTGGCGGGCCGAGTCCAACGCGTCCGACGCGGGCCGAGGCGGTTTGTGCCAATCGAGGGGCGCCACGTCGAAGCGATGCACGCGAAATGCCGACGTGGCGATCGAACGCGCGAAGAAGGCCGCGGGATCTTTGGCGCCCTCGAAAAAGGGAACCCGGTTCAGCGGGCCTTCGTAATGAACCAGTTCGCGGCCATCGACCTCGACGGCCAGGTGCAACACCTCGCCGCCGGACACACGGCACGTCACGGTGTGCAGCCGCCAGGGCGTCAACAGCACGCGGTCGGGCATATTCGCATTGGCCTGAAGCGAAACAAGCTCCGACGTGCCGGTCAATTCGTCCAGCGAGGCGAGCGCCCGGCTCCGGCCGACCGGCAGGCCAAGGTCGAATTGATCGCTGCCCGAAATGCGCTCGACGACCGCCGTCAGCGTATACTCGCTCGGCCGTTCGTGCGAGAAGCCGACGCACGACCCAGCCTTGTCCGTCGTGGCGTCGAGAACCAGGCGACCGTGATCGGCGTGGACTGCGCCGCTGGCGGCATCGCGCGCGACGTCCGCCTGGGCCAGCAAATTGGCAACCCCGTAGGCGGGCAAGCGTGCGCTCGGCGGCCCGAGGTCGAGGCGGACAAGGTGAAACTTCGACCTGATTCGCAGACCCAATCGGTGGGTGGCGTCGACCAGCTTCGATTCCAGCGGCGGCGCACCCGGCTGGTCGGTCCAATCGAGCGCCGTTTGCCCCTCGAAGGCCACGTGTACCCGGTGCTTGCGCACCGCGCAGACGATCGTCAGGGGGCCGTCGGGCAGCGTCATTGCCCGTTGCACCGGCCAGTTCGGCTGGCTCACTGCCAGCGACCATCCGGCCGTGGATGTGCGGAACATCGAGACGGTGGTCGCCCGGTCCTGAACGGGCAGACCGAAGTCGCACTCGCCTTCCAGCTTCAGGTCGTCGATGACGGCCGTCAGGTCATATTCGTCGGGCGGTACGACGTCGAACCACAGCACGGCGTCTCCCGAGAGGCCCTTCTCGCCCGGCGTGGGCGCGCCGACGGCGGCGGTGGCGTCGATCTTTTTCAGCAAGTCGAGCGGACCGGAAAGCGGATCGATCTTGAGGGGTGTCCCTTGCGCCGGTGTCGCTGGAGCGGCAGGATTGGCAGGCGGCGCCGATGGTTGGGGTTCCGGCGAGCTCGGTTTCGCTTTCGACGCGAATAGATCGCCCAACCAGTTTTCGTCGCTCGCGGTTGGCGGTCCAGACGAAGTTGTTCTCGACGGGGGCGCGGTGCTGCCGTAAGGGTTTGCAGCCGTCTTCTCGGCGACGGTCGGGGGGATTTCGCCGAGTGGGCGTTGCGTGCGATTCTTCTGGCTCGCTGACGGCGCGTCGGACGGGCCCGCCTTGGCGAGGCTCTGCTTTTCGCCGAGGTCCGGCCCGCGCTTCGACATCAGTAAGCCGAGCACCACGAACACGACCGCCACGCCGGCCGCGGCGGCGCCCCAGATCACCGGCACCGGAGGCTTTTTGGCAACGCGCCCGCGGCCGCTTCCCGACCCCGGCTCGGTCCGCAGCGTCTTGGAACTGTCCGGCGACGGCGTGTCGGAGCTGCTGCCGCCGGTCACGGCGGAGCCGATGCCCGAGCTGCCCGCCATGCGCTGCAAAAAGCTGTCTAAACCGTCGTCCTCCGTTCGAGGTATTTCCAGATTCGTGACGGCGGAGTCGTCGTCGGCGGCGCCGGACAGCAGCGCTTCGAGCGCGACGATGACCTCGCGCATGGACTGCGGCCGCTCGTCGGGCGACTTCGCCATCATGCGTCGATAGAGTTCGTTCAGCGCGGGAGGCACGTCGCCGCGCGCCTCACGCAACGAGGGGACCGGCTGCTCTCGGTGGGCCAGCAGCTTCTGCAGCATCGTCTCGCCCACATAGGGCGGGGAACCGATCAGCAAACGATATAACGTGCAACCGAGGCTGTAGATGTCCGAACGGTGGTCGGCCGTGCGGCTGTCGTAGCTTTGTTCGGGCGCCATGTAATCGACGGTGCCCAGCACCTGGCCGGAGGTGGTCAGCTCGGCCTGACCGGCGGCGACCGGAGCGGCAAACGATTGCTCGATGCGGGCCAGGCCGAGATCGAGCAGCTTGACCACGCCGCGCGAATTGACGATCAGGTTCGAGGGCTTGACGTCGCGGTGGATGATTCCTTCGGCGTGGGCGAATTCCAGCCCGCGTGCGGCCTGCACCACGCAGTTCATGGCCTGCTCGACCGACAGCGGCCCGCTGGCTTTGATGTGGCTCGACAGGTCGCAACCGTCGACGTATTCCATCGCCATGTAGTGCAGTCCGTGCGACTCGCCGGCATCGTAGGCGGTGACGATGTTGGGATGGCAGAGCCGGGCGGCCAGCTCGACTTCTTTATAGAACCGTTCGACCAGACCTTTGGAATGGGTGGCCTGCGGGGGCAGCACTTTGAGGGCCACGATCCGCTTCATGCGGCGATGTTCGGCCTTGAAGACCTGGCCCATGCCGCCTTCGCCCAACTTGTCGAGCACGAGATAATCGCCGAACACCAGGGTCCGCCCGCGACCCTGGAAGATTTGCCCGGCCTGGAAGCGCGTCAGCTTCTGGCGGCGGATGAGCTCGCGGGCCAGGGCATTGGGCGGGGCCGCAAGTTGTTCGGGCGAGAGATTGCGGCGCAGCTTCGCCAACTCCTCTATGGTGAGGATGCCCGGATCCGCCAGCCCATCGAGAAATTGCCGCGTGTTCATGGGGTTCATTCCAGGCCGCCGACAAGGGGCCTCTACCGCCCTTCGGTCGTATCGCCCTAATTACCTGGCGACGTTCGCTCTCTTCGCCGCAACCTTTCCGTTTTACCCTTCCGGATTGCCCGACGCCAGCACCCACAGGGCTAAGAAAGTTTGCCGGCATCGAGTCCGACGCGATGAAATTGGGCGAGGGTCTCGTAGATTTCGCCCTTGGGCTGCGAAGCGGCGACGGCGAAGATGGCCCGTACCACCTCGCCGCTCTCGGCCTGAATGCGGATCGAGACCTGGTTCGCACGAAGGGGGCCGGCATGAAGCAGCCTTACGCCGTCGTCGCTGACGGAGTGCATGACGACCCAGAACGGCTGCTGCTGGCCGTCGGCCGCGGCATCTTCTTCCGCCGAGTCCCATTCCACGGCGGTGGCCACGATGGGAGAAATGCGATAGACATCGCCCGGTTCTGCGGTCGCCAAGCGATGAATCAATTCACCAAACGTCGTGGGGCGGTGCGTCATAATCACCTTCCAACCTAAACTATAGGTCATGCGACGCTCCGCGGCAAGGTTTGTGACTGGTTGCACCGGTTGCCAAGCGGATTTTCGAGACTTTCCGGTTCGAGCGCGGTAGAATCAAGGAACTTCCAAACCGGAGTGACCCGCGGGGCTTCCCAACTCTGGGGCGGCAGGCTATTATCGCTGGGGTGGGTTTCGTTGATTTCCAGGTCAGGCGATCGGAAACGTCGCCGCGCGATTTGCAGTAGGAGAAAAAGCGATGCCGATTTTGGCTGCGGAAACGCAATTGTTTCCCGATGACCTGCTCACCAGTCTGGCCGAGCCTGCGGCCGGCGCCTCACTCGAGGACGGACTTTGGCAGGACCGGACCTGGTGGGTGGCGCACACCAAGCCACGCCAGGAGAAGAGCCTGGCCCGGGATCTCGAAGAGCAGAAGATTGCCTTTTACCTTCCCCAGGTGCCAAAAACCTCCGTGATCCGGGGCCGCACTCGTACGGCGCACATTCCGCTGTTCTCCAGCTACTTATTCATTTTCGGCAATGAATTGGATCGGTACACGAGCATGACCACCAACCGGATTGCTCAGGTGATGAACGTCGCGGATCCGCAAGAATTGACCCGCCAGTTGCTCAGCCTGTCGCGGCTGGTCGCCGCGGGCGCCCCGCTGACGGTGGAAAGCCGCTTGAAGACCGGCGATCGGGTGCGTGTGAAGAGCGGCGCTTTGGCGGGCGTGGAGGGCACCGTCGTGGCCCGGCGCCGCAAGTGCCGCCTGATCGTGGCCGTAAACCTGATTCAGCAGGGCGTTTCCATCGAGATCGACGACCACCTGCTGGATCCGATCTAACCTCGCGCCGGCCTTTGCGCGGCACCGGCGGTCATGCATGGCACGGTGCGTGGATTGAGGCGGTGCTACCGTGTAGGGCCTCTTGACTTAGGGCCACGGCTTCGTCGCGCAAAGCGTCGAGCCGGTCGAGCAAGCTCTCCATCTGGGCGGGTCGATGGCGGTGGCGGTAGAGAGATTCCGTGATCTGCTGTTGTTCGGCATGCCAACGAAGCCACAAGAGAAGTGCTTCTCGGCAACGAAGATCGGCATCCGGCATGAATCGGCTCCTCAAAAAGTCATTGAGCGCTCACCCTATCTCACAGGTCGCTTGACTTGCAGCAAATTTTAGGCCGTCACGAGGCAATCCTGAACGTACGAAGCAAAATGGCCGGACGATAACAAGCCCTGCGGGCCGAGGGCAATCGTAGTCTTTGCCGCACCCAGCCCTTTTGGTCGTCGACAAACCACAACGGTCGTCATCTGAACGTCAGGGGCTTTTTTGTAGGCTGGCGGGAGGGTAAACTGCTAGCATCGAAAAAGGGGGCCTCCTGAGACCGGTGGCCTATGGAATCGTCAAGCGGCACCGCGGCATCGAATGCCGTGTTATCCTGGCCTGGGCGCCAAATCATCGTGATGCTCGAACGGGCCGATGGCACGCGGTCCGAGTTCGTAGTACCCAAGCCGTTTGCGCGCATCGGCCGTGACCGAAGGGCGGAAATCGCGCTCGACGACGCGAGCTTGCTGCCCTGCCATGCGTATCTGCAGACCACGCGCGAAGGAATTTATTGCGCCGGCCTGGCTCCGGGAGTGCCGACGGGCTGGCTGCTGCCGAACGCCACGATCCAGATTGGCAGTTTTCGCATCCATGCCTCCCTCTACAACGAAAAGCAGGCCGTCGCCGCACTGCCCGACCCGCAGGGCAAGCATAGCGCCGCGGCGCCTTATCCGGAGCTGCGCGTATTTTCGGGGAAGGGCCGGGACATCTTCACCGACCACGCGTTCAGTCGACGGATGACGCTGGTGGGCCGTCAAGCGCCCGCGACTTGGCGCATCAAGCACGGCACGCTGTCTCGCATCCACTGCGCCTTCGTATGGGAAGAAGGCGAACTTTGGCTGATCGACCTGTTCAGCTCGAACGGCACGCGGGTGGCGGACCGGAAATTCGATGCCGGCGCGTTAAAAGCCGGCCAGGATTTCAGCTTGGGAATGGTCCGCTGTCGCTACCTCGGCCCTTCGGCGACCGCGACGGAACAGGCACGCACGGCTGACTCGGACGGCGGGCTGTTTGAGGCGGCCTCGGCTGCGGAACTTGACGCCAGCGTCCTCGGCAAGTCGTCCGGACTTGAAGCCGACGATTCCCACCGTCAGCAGAGCACGGACTCGGGGATTCGCCGGCGCATTGATCACGCAGAGCCTACCACCAGCCCGGCTCACGGAAAGGGCCCGTCTCAAGCCGGCACGCCAGGTCAGCAACACCAAGAAGCCTTGAAAAACGGTGTCTCGCAGACTCGCCCCGCCGAAACAGGCGAACCTGCGGATGGGCCTGACGTTCGCGACGACGGCCCCGCTGGTCCGGACGCGCCGGGCGAGACACTTCCCCGGGCCGCCGCGCTGGTCGAAACACGGCTGTCGCCGGCGGGCGACACAAAGTTCGTCCCGCCACCGCCACCCCCGGACTCATCCGTTCCCACCACCGGCGACGTCGAACTCGTCGAGGAGGCCGACGGCCCCGCGGGCAGCGACGCTGACGGCCGAGGGCGCTCGCTCGAACATCGGCTGGCCTGGCTGGAAGAGAGATTTTTGGCGAGTCAAGTCGACGCGGCGGAAGATCGGACGGGGGCCGCGGCGAAGCTCGCCAGGACCGAGAACGCGCTGGCGGCCGCGCAGCAAAAACTGGCGCGATTCGAGGAGGAGCTGCGGACGGAACGACAGCGGTGGCCCGGGCAATTCGAATCGCTGCGCCGCGAAGCCGAGCAGCAGTGGGCCGGACGCCTGGGCGAGTTCGCCGAGAGTCAGCGGACCGATCGCGCCGAGTTAATACGGCAAGGGAATCTGGCTGAAGAAGATCGCCGGAAGGAGCTTGGCGCGCTGCGTGAAAAACTCTCGGCGGATCTGGGCGAGGAGAAAAGCCGAGTCGAGCTGGCCATGCACGAGCTTCGCCAGCTCTCGGACGGCGTAGCGCATGAAAAAACGACGCTGGTCCAGCTAGCCGCCGACGCAGCCCAGCGCCTCGACGAACAGCGCGCAAGGGCCGAGCACGCCCTGAGTTGGCAGGCCCGTTGGGAGGAGCGCCTCGAGCAATTGTCGCAGGACGTGGTCCGCCGCACCGATGCGCTGCCCAGCCAACTCGCATTGCTCGAGCAATCGGTCAAGCAAGGGCTTGAAGCTCGCCTGGCGGCCCAGGCACCGCCGGCACCCGCAACGGGACCGGACGGCCCGGCGTCGGCTTCCGTCAGGGCGGAACTTGCGGCGGAGATGACGCGCACGGCTGCCGACGTGGACGCCGTACGGCAAGAACTGACGAAGGTCGCCGCCGAATTGAGCGGCGTGCGGACAGGACAAACCGAGTTCGAGAGCGAACTGAACGGAGCGCTGCGCGAGCAACTGTCGAAGCTGGGGGCCAGATGCGACGGCCTGGAACGGCGGCTGGAGCAGGGCCTCGTGGCGCTATCCAAGCAGTTGCTGCTACAGCGAGACGAGTTCCAAGGCAAGTTAGCCGCGTCGCCGTCTTGGGAGGGCCGCTTCCACGAGTTGGCCCAAGAAATCGAGCGGCGCGGCGCGGAAAACGACCGCCGCTATGCCGCGCTGGTTGCTTCCGCGGACGACCGGGTCGCTGCCCTGGAAGGGACGGTGACGGCCAAGCTGGCCGACTTGCGATCGCGGCAACAGCGACTCGCCGAGGAGATCGCGTCTGCGCGGTGTGCCGCGGTCGAACAGGCAGAGTCATTGGCAGTTTCGGAAGGGAAACCGGTCCCGCTCGTCGTCGAGCATGGCGCCGAGGAGCCATCGGCCTTCGACGGCCAGAGCGTTCTCAGCGAGTTCGACGATGCTGTGGCGGCGGAAATGCCCGGTGTGGTACCGGCAGTGCTGCTTCGTGGCGGACTGGCAGCGCGGCCGACCGCGCCGCGGCCGCCGTCGGGCGACGATGAGAATCCGGACGACCCGTCGGCGCCGGGGTGGCTGGTCAACGACGAGCTGACGCAGCGGCTGCTCGATTTTCGATCCAAACGGGAGCGGACCGCGCGGCAGCGCCGCGTGTTCTGGTCGCTGGCCGCCGCCGGGCTGGTGCTGGCGATCCTGGCGGTCGCCGGTGCCCTGCGCTCTTGGATTCACACCGGCGTCGGCCAGGCCGGTCCACCGACCGCATCCAGCGGCGAATTGCCGTGAGGATCCGTCGCCGGCGGTGGGTGCATGATGCACTTATACTTCACGCGGCCGAGAATGAGACGTTTTGCCGCGGGGAAGAGCGGTGGCTGGGCAGCGCTTGGCCAGATGGCGGCTGGTACCCTTCAATAGCGTGGCGGCCAAGCGATGCCCCGGTGCGTCCAACCGGGGCATCGCCTGGCCGCCGAGATGAACGAAGTGCCAGCCGCCAATCGGCCAGGCTCTGCCCCAGCCACCGCCAACGTCTCATTCTCGGCCGCGTGAAGTGGAACGCGAAGAGCGGCGCCGGCGGACCGCCGCAGGCGTTACTTCCCTGCGGGGCGACAGGATTTCGCCGGCAGGTCCAAGTCAACCGTCGATGTCCGCGGTTGAGCCTGTGGTTGAATTGACAATTGAGCCGGTGATTGGCGAGAGGATTTCGCCGGCAGGTCCCCGTCAAAGGCCGATGTCCGCGGCTGAGCCTGTGGTTGAATTGACAGTTGAACCGCTGATGGAGCTGACGGCCGAGCCGGCTCCGGGGGAATGTCGCGTGAGACAATGCTGTGCTTCTCGGCGCGGGCAGCGCGGATCGTCAGCCGCCTGCCGGACGGACCGATATCGGTCGAACTGCGTGGGTCGGCCGCCTGACGGGCGCCGGGGTCGATCTGCGACACGGCATCGCGGCCGGGCCGCAAGCGGCTCTCATCGGGCGGCGGTTCGTTGGCAGGCGCGGCGGGCGGGACGGAAGGCGTCTCGTCCGGCGTCGGGGCATAAGGCATCTCGTCCGGCATCGGGGCGGGCGGCAGCACGGTCTCCGGTTGCTCGGCCGGTGTCGGTCCCAACGGAGCCGGCGACTCGCTGGCTTCCATCACGGGCGGGCACGCCACGCACTCCGACGGCCATTGCCGCCAGCAAGTCGAAAAATACCCCCCGCACGGCCCATGGGGCGCGCAAGCACAGCGCGTGGGCCTCAGGGCCGGGGGGCGCGCCAACGCATGGCATCCGCAGGCCACGGCTAACAGCGCCAGCCAGATCGAACGCCCCACGGACCTTGTCGTAACGTGCATACGCTTCCCCTCCGTCGAAAACTCGCCCCGGCCCCGGTCACACGTTGTTCGTCGCAGCGGCATGCCGATCAGATCGATCCAATCCCGCCGTTGCTGCTACTAAAGAACTTGAGCCCCCGCACGGTGTACGTGCCCATCAGTATGCCGCCAAACATCCGCATAATGGGATTGATGACCTTGCCCATGGCGTTGTTGGTCGCCACCAACGGATCGTGGGCGATAAACAGCCGGTCGCCCGGCATGAGCTGATAGTTCGTAGCCGTTTCGCCCCGTTGACTGATGCCGTGCCAGTCGACCGCCAGAATCTGGTCGCAATCTGCTCCATAGGGGGCGGGACGCGCGACCCAGATTCGTTTCGAAGACACTTCCTGCATGCCGTTGACCTCGGCCAAGGCGTCCAGCACCGTATCGTTGCCC
>DATLUO010000150.1 GCA_035533075.1 Pirellulales bacterium
CAGCCGCCGCGTTGCGGCGGCTGACCACGCCACGGGCAGTGTTGGTTGGCTCTGTCCGGTCGGCCGCTGGCTTTCAATCATCGCCCGACGGAGGCAAGCTCCGGTCGTGGCGACTCGACGTGGCCGTCGGGTACCGCTCTCGGCCGGTGGCGCAATGAGAGCGTTACGTTTGATCCGGCAAGAAATGAAATAGCCGTGCCAGCCGTTTTCGACAGGCATGATCGTCGAGGCTGGCGGTATCCGATTGGATTTCCGCGTGCCCGGCGTCGTCCGGCAGCGGCTTGGAAACGACTTTCAACCCCAGTGCGCGCAGTTCGCCAGTCCTTACGGCGGCGACGCGAGATCCTGTGTCAACGCTGCCGCCAACCAACTCCAGCAACCGCACGGGCGACGTGATTTGCAGCCGCGTGACGGACACCCCGGTTTCGTTGCGGTCGTGTCGTAGTTGAAAGTTCGCACTGGTAATCCTCGGACCGGGCGCCTGCCAAAGAGTTCCGC
This sequence comes from Pirellulales bacterium, assembly GCA_035533075.1. Classification (NCBI taxonomy): domain Bacteria; kingdom Pseudomonadati; phylum Planctomycetota; class Planctomycetia; order Pirellulales; species Pirellulales bacterium. Next base: position 499 of record DATLUO010000150.1, read on the forward strand.
CGGGAATGTGGCGGAGAAGCACCTCGTCGTCCGCAACTTCACTCACTTTCGGCCGCTCCGTCTGCCGTTATGCCGCCAGCAGTTGGCAAAGCTCGTGGAGAAGTCCGGGATGCACGACCGCCCGAGCGCCGGGAGAGAGTTTTCGGGTCTCGGCATGCCCAGTGGATTTGTTGAGGTGCAGGAACGCGAACGATTGGTCGGGGCTGATCTCGACTTCGTGCTCGACCTCGGCGTCTTCCCACTCCACGAGAACTCCGCCGGTCCGGGTCGGGCTCACGTGCAGGCTATCGGCAGCGGCGGCACGCCTTTTCTGCACCGTCTCAATCAGATGCACGAACTCACGCGCCAACTCGATGACGTGCCCCTGTGGAGCGGCGGCCCCGTAACCATCCCAGTTCTCGGTCAACTGGCGCATGGCTTCTAATTGAGCGTCTGGTGTGGCCATCGGTTTTGTACAGGAGTCGCGGTGATGTAAGCAGGGAGCAAGACAATTATATCACTTCCAGCCCGCCGTGCATGCACGCCGAGCGGCACAATGAATCCGACCAGGCCATCCGCATCGAGCTTTAGCCCGAAAGCCATACGGAGCAACTCCTCGCCCAGCGTCCCGACTTGATTGCCGAGTTTGGTCTGCGATGAACGAGCCACCATCCGGCCTCGCGCCGGTGGAGCTGTGATTGAACGCCAGAAGACCGGCGAGCCATTCGTCCCTTCCTTGGCCCTTGGCGTGCTCAGCCGCCGCGTCGGGGCGGCTGACCACGCCGCGGGCAGTGTTGGTTGGCTCTGGCCGGCCGCTGGCATTCAATCATCGCCCGACGGACTGAAGCTCCGGTCGTGGCGTGAGCCGAGGCGTTGCCAGACAAGATGCGGAATTTTGGAGCGATCTGACGGTTCCCCTCGCTCGGTGCTACAATCTACATTAGGAGAACCGCCGATGACCATTCGAGCAATCTATGAAAACGGTGTCTTACGACCGACGGAACCAATTCGGTTCCCAGAGGGAACGGTCGTGGACCTTCAAGTCATCGGAGAAGCGGTGGATGTTCGCGCTCTTGTTCCGCCCGGCACGGATGAAGGCCTCATCCGTCTCTATGAAATCCTCGGACGCCGATTTGACAGTGGCCAGCAGGACACCGCCGAACGCCACAACGAGCATCAACCGTGAAACCCGTGTTCCTCGACACCGTCGGCCTGATCGCTGTTTGGGACGCGGCGGACCAGTGGCACGACGCCGCGGAGCCCGTGTTTCTGAAGTTGGTCGCGTCTGCACGCCCGATGATCACGACGACGCTGGTGCTTTATGAATGCGGCAACGCGTCAGCCCGTCGCCCTTACCGAACGACGGTTGACGATCTGAAGAGCTGGTTGGCGGCAAAGGGATGGCTGGTCGAGCCAACGCCCGGCGATCTCGACCAGGCCTGGGCCAACTATCGCGCGGGAACCGTCGGCGCCGCCGGGATCGTCGATCATGTTTCGTTCATCGTCATGCGCCGTTTGGGCATTACCGAAGCGTTCACGAATGACCGGCATTTCCAGGCTGCTGGCTTCGTGACCCTCTTCTAGGAGGTTGCCGATATGCCGATTCCCTTCGTTATCGACAACCAGCAGCACCGCATGGCGGATGCGCTGAACGAACTACTGGCCCAGAGCGCCGGCAAGCCGCTCGACGTCGCCACGGCGTACTTTGCCATTTCCGGCTATCGAATGGTGAAAGATGGGTTGCATCACGTCGGGGCATTTCGGCTATTGCTGGGCGCAGAGCCGCAATCGGGCAGCGACATTGGATTGAGGCCCAACGCCGATGCCTTAAAGAAGCGGCTCCAAGGCGACCTTGAAGCGGAGCCCTTCAACGAGGCCACGATCAGGCTCGTTGAGGAATTGATTGGCTTCCTGCGGGCCGATAAGGTAGAAGTCCGGCTCTATGACGAAGGCTTCCTGCACGCCAAAGCGTACCTGTTTCATCAAGACAACGTCGGGACACACAATCGGGGTGATCGCCTTCGCCCGTTCGCGGCGATCGTCGGCTCAAGCAACTTCACCGGGCCAGGGCTGGCCAGCAACAAGGAATTGAACCTTGTCCACCGCGTCATCTTGCCGACAGAAGAGGCCGTGGACCGCGAGGCGGCGCGGAGGGTGGAGTGGCTAAGGGAGGAGGGCGACGTCGAGATCACTGCAACACGCCCTCACCCTAACCCTCTCCCGGAGGGAGAGGGAATTACGGACAAGGCTAGGCGCTTCATCAAGAGCGAGGTCGGCGCCGGGGCAATCACCGACCTGACGAGATGGTTCGAGCGCCAGTGGGCCGACTCGACGGATTTCAAGGATGCCCTGATCGAACTGCTCGATGCCAGTAAGTTCGGCACCAAGGAATACTCGCCTTACGAGGTCTACGCCAAGGCGCTCTACGAATACTTCAAGGAAGAACTTGGCCAAAACGCGCCTGAGTTGGGGCGCAGCGCCGTCGATCTTGCTGAATTTCAGGAGGATGCCGCCAAGAAGGCCCGCCGCATCCTGCATCGCTGCGACGGCGTGCTCATCGCCGATTCGGTCGGGCTGGGCAAAACGTGGATTGGCAAAAAGCTGCTCGAAGACTTCGCCTATCATCGCCGCCAGAAGGCTGTCGTCGTGTGCCCGGCCTCGCTGCGGGAGATGTGGCAACGGGAACTGGCGAGCGCCACGATCGCCGCCCAGGTCGTGGGCATGGAGGAACTGGGCCGCGACACGTTCGATCCGTCGCCCTACGGAGACGCCGACGTGCTGCTCATCGACGAGTCGCACAACTTCCGCAACGACAAGGCCAACCGCTATCTGGCGCTCGACACGCTGATCCAGCTCAATGGCGGGCGTGGCCGCGACGGCGAGCACAAGAAGGTGATTCTCATTTCAGCGACGCCGATCAACAACGACCTTTACGACCTGGCCAACCAGGTGCGGCTGTTCACGCAAAGCCGGCCGGACCATTTCCGCGAGGCCGGTATTGGCGATCTCAACGCCTACTTCCGCCGCGCCCGCCGCATGGTGCGGCAGGATGACGTGCCCGCCGGCGTGGTGCTGTTCAATCTGCTGGAAGAGGTCATGGTCCGCAACACGCGGCCCTACATCCGCGCGGCCTATCCCAACGCCACGGTCAAGGGAAAGCCCGTCGCCTTCCCGAACCGGCGGTTGCACACGGTCAGTTACGACTTGGGCGCGACGTATGGCGGGCTGTACGACGAGATTGTTGCCGCCATCGACTCGCTTTCATTGGCACCGTACACGCTGGAGGCATACAAGAAGAAGTCGGCCGTGACCGATGAGGAACAGCACAAGTTTGAAGCGGGCCGCGAAGAAGGGCTTGTCGGCATCTTCAAGACCCGCTTCCTCAAGCGATTGGAATCGAGCATCGAGGCATTCCGGCTGAGCCTGCGTCGGGCGTTGATCTTCGAGGAGACCTACAAGGATTACCTACTCGACCGGCGCGTCGTGTCGTCGAAGGATTTTCAGAAGGCGATCAGGTTCCTTGCCCGTGACGATGAAGACGAACTGGCCGCCGGGAGCATCGCCGACGAGCTGGACGCGGTGGCCGAGGCACGCGCATACATCGAGAGCCTGCCCACGGTCGATCTTAACCAGTACGAATTGCGGAAGCTCAGCCACGACGTCGAAGCCGACGTCAAGCTGCTAAAGGGCCTCTACGAGCGCACGGAGGCCCTGGCGGCGAAAGATGGCAAGCTCGCGCGGCTCAAGGAGCTGCTCGCCGGCGACCTGAAGGGGAAGAAAGTGCTGATCTTCAGCACGTTCAAAGACACCACGCGCCACCTGCAGCGGCGGCTTACCGATGACGCGAGCTGGTTGCGGTCGGCCGGCAATCCGCACATCCGCCGCATCGACAGCGGGAATCACCCCGAAGAGCGCGGCAACATCATCGCCCAATTCGCCCCGGTGGCCAGCGGCAAGAACCCTCACCCCAACCCTCTCCCGGAGGGCGAAGGCAAATTGACGGCCAGCGGCGGGATCGACATCCTCATCAGCACCGACGTTCTCTCCGAAGGGCAAAACCTTCAAGACTGCGGCATCCTCATCAACTACGATCTGACGTGGAATCCGATTCGCCTTGTGCAGCGTAACGGCCGCATCGACCGCATCGGCAGCCCACACGCGGAAATCGGCATCTACAACCTCTTCCCCGAAGACGAACTGGAAGCACTGCTGCACTTGGTCGAGCGGCTCACCGACCGCATTTCGACCATCGACGACCTCGGCCTGCTCGACGGCAGTGTGCTGGGCGAAGTGGTCCATCCCCGGACATTCAACACGATTCGCCGCATCCGGGCTGAAGACGGGGCAGTGCTTGACGAAGAAGAAGCCAGGGCCGAGCTAGCTGGGCCTGAGCTGCTGCTCAAGCAGTTGAAAGACCTGTTGAACCGCGGCGGCGCCGACGCACTGACGACGTTGCCCAACGGCATTCACTCCGGCCTGCGCCGGGAGAAGTGCCACGGCATGTTTTTCTACTTTCAGGCTCCCCGTGCCGGCGAAGGCAAGCGGCATTTTTGGCGGTACATCGACGCCCACACCCACGAGATCATGGAAAACCGCTATGAAATCGCCCAGTTGGTCTCCTGTCTGGCGGACGAGCCGCGTTACGTGGGCGACCAGGACGTGTTCGTTCTTCAAGACAAGGTGATCGGGCACATTCTGGCGGCCGACCGCGAAGCCGAGGCCAAGGCAGCGGCGCCGGTCGCCGTCGATCCAATCCAGCAAACCGTCAGCGAGGAAATCAAAGATGCCATCCGGCGCCGCACTGTGGACCGCGAGCAGGCTAAGACCTGCATCAACTTCCTTGGGCAGCCGATGGGCCGCGCCCTGCACGTCAAACTGAAGGCCGCCTACGACGGCTGGAAAGCATCGGGCGACGACGCGATGTTGGTTCAGGCCGTCGCCGCGCTGGCCGACCAGTTTGGCAAGCAGAAGCCAACCGACGCCGCAACGAAGCGGTTGCGCCGCGAAGACCTTAACCTGATTTGCTTCGAATACGTCTCCGCGTGACACCCATTGATCAACGGAGTTTCTCATGTGTGACTTGATTGTCAGCGTTCCCGACGCGCGCCTTGCGGCGCTGAACGTGCCGCCGGAACAGGCAGACGACGAAGCCCGAATGCTGGCGGCGGTCAAGCTGTACGAGATGAATGCGCGACTACGGCGTTGCAATGTTCGACATCACCGAGGAAGAGTTCGAGCGGGAGACGCGGCTTGCTCGAACTGATTTGTAACACGTCGGTGATGCAGTCTCGATGACCGTGATGCCCGCCGCGTCGCCCGACAGCATGGAATCGCCCTGACGGGAACTTTGGGTTTGCTGGTCGATAGTCATGCCTAACGTCGTAACTCTAAGCAGAGAAAGCATTTACGGCGATCACGCTGGCGGCGCCGCACCCGCGTCCGCGACGGCGCCGAAACAAAAGCGATGCGCGCGTGTCGCTTTTGTTAAGCAGCGCGCCGCGCGCGGCGCTTTTGCCTGCACGCGCCAGCCGATCCGTACAGCCAGCGCTCAAAGACCGAATCGCTCAATTCGGCGGAACGGCATCCCGGCGCGCCGGGATTGCGTACAGAGGATTGGCCGCGCACCTCGTCGGACGCGACAAACGTGTCGCCTGCGCTCGGGATGAGACAGAGCGAGGGAGAGACAGAGCGAGGGAGAGACAGAGCGTCTCCGTCCCTCCGTCCCCCTACGCGGCCAGCCTTTTTCGCTGGGCGGCCACCTCGTGATAGATCGCCAATAACTCGCGGCAGTTGCGGTCGAACGTGTGACGCAGGGCGAGATCGCGCGCGGCGACGGACATCGCAGAGCGGACCGAAGGGTCCATGAGTGGCCGCAGGCAATCAACCAGCTCATCCAGGTCGGCCGGATCGTCGAGAAGCTGCCCTTCGACGCCGGGCGTCAGCAGTTCGCCGGCGCCGTTATAACGGCTCGTCACCACCGGCAAACCGCTGGCCAAAGCTTCCAGCACCACCAAACTACAAGGGTCGTAAAACGTCGGCTGCACATAGACGTCGGCCGCCGCATAGTAGGGCACCGTGTCCGCGGCCGGTCCGACAAACAGCACTCCGCTGTCGTCAGCCACGACGTTATTGCCCGCGAAGTGCCGCTTGCCGCCCACCACCGCCAGCTTCACCGGCAGCCGTTCGCCCCGCAGCCGCTTGACCGCCGCCATGAGCGCCGGCACGCCTTTGAGCCGAAAGTTGTGGGCCACAATCAAGAGCAGCGTCTCACGGTCGGTCAGGCCCAGCTCGTCGCGGACGACCTGTCGATAGCGGGGCCGGTGATCGGGCGAAAAACGCTCCACATCGACGCCGTTATAAACGATGCGAATCTGGCTGCGGCGCACGCCGTGGTGGCGTTCGAAGTCGCGGGCCACGCGCCGCGAGAGGGCCACGAAAACCCGCTGCTCGTCCATATACTGGGCCATCAGCAGCCGCTGAAACTCGCGGTAACGCGGCAAGCATTGGGCCGCGTGCCGCTTGAAGGGACGCAACCAGCCCGGCAGCAGCAACAGGTTGTGCTCGAAGGCGGCCGTGCGCGAGCCGCCGTGCGGTTGGAAAATGTCGCACTGCCAACCGGATCCCATGTCGTGCGTCACGTCGAGCGCCAGCGAGTCGAGCAGACGTTCGGCGGCAAAAGCAAAATCGGTGCGCGATCGAGGCCCCTCGACGCGATGGGCGACGATGCCGCTGATGGCCGACGACTTTCCGAAGCCGCCGGCGACGACGTGGACCTCGTGACCTGCTCTGACCAGCCATCGGGCATATTGGCTGGTCCATTGTTCGGCGCCGCCGCGTGAGGCGTCGAAGTTTTCGATCACCAGGCCGATCTTCATCGACGCGCTCCCAATCGCCGCTCCATGGCCCGCTGCCGGCGAAGGATCCGGCGGATGAGGCGTTTTTCGGCCGCTCCCAATTTCGCGATGCCCAGGTAGCGTTTGATGAACGCCATCCGCAGGCTGCGCGTGATCCGCTCGCGCGGCGCGGAGTAAGCAAGCTGGGCCAGGTCTTTGACGATCCAGCGGCGGCGGAACCAGCGCCGCTGCTCGACGCGCTGCAGGTCGATGAGCCGGATGGCGAAATCGCGATCGGGCAATTCCTGGATGAACAGGTGGCAGCAGTAGAAGTCGCGATGGTTGAAACCCGCCGCATGGAAGCGGCGGGCCACGTCGGCCACGGCCAGCGCGAGGCCCCGCAGCTTGCCGTCGAAGCGGGTCCGTTCGGCGGCCGGCACAAAATGCCAACGCACAAAGTCGTCGAGCGGAGCGAACCCGCGCAGCTCCTCGGTCATGAAAAACGATTCGCTGACGCCGCGGGCCATGCGTTCGCCGAAGGCCACGACCCGCATGCTCTCGATGCCGGCCCGCTTCAGGGCGGCCACATTCTCGGCCTCGGTCCGTCCCGGCGTGCGAGCGCGTCGCGGGCCGAACCACAAGCGGACACGTTCCAAGAGCGAGCCGCCGCGGTGCTTTTTCAAATAGAACACTCGTTGCCGTTCGGCTTCTCCCAGCTCGAGCCGCCAGTTTTCGCGGTCGGGCAAGGTCCGCAGCAATCGACCCGTGCGGCTGCGCATGACGGCATCGAAGGTGGCCAGGCCGACCTCGTCGAGCTCCGCCTCATAGGCCTGATCGACCCAGATCTGGCCGTCGGCCAAGCGGCGCAGCCCGATGCTTGACTTCTTTCGCGGATGGGCGGCGTCAAAGCGGTGGCGGGAGTTCTTTTTCACCGGGTTCAGGGTTCAGGGTTCAGGGTTCAGGCGTTCAGGGTTCAGGGTTCAGGGTTCAGGCGTTGGGCGTTGGGCGTTGGGCGTTGGGCGTTGGGCGTTGGGCGTTGGGCGTTGGGGTTGGCAAATTTGCAATGTGCAATTTCCTGAACCCTGAACCCTGAACCCTCTCACGCGGCTTGGACTGTGGCCCGTGACGGCAGGAGTTGCTTCACGGCGCCGTAGACTTCGTCGATCGACAGGTCGCGCATGCAACGGTGATGCCCCAACGGGCACGTGCGCCGCTGGCAAGGAACGCAGTCGAGCTTTCGCTGTAAATGGATCGCCTGGGGATGGTAGTTCTCGCTTAAGCCGATGTGCGTCGGACCGAACAAGGTGACGACCGGCACGCCGAAGGCCGCGGCGAAGTGCCGCGGGCCGCTGTCGGTGGTGACCATCGCCGCGGCCCGGCGGACACAGGCCTTGCTCAGGCCGATGCTCAGGTGTTCGTCGGCCAGACTCTGCACGCGAGGGTGGGCCGCGCCCCGCACGATCTCCGCGGCCAGCGCCCGCTCGTGCGGTCCACACAGCACGAGCACGTGTCGCCGGTCGTCCCTCGCCAGGCGGCTCGCCAGTGACGAAAAATAGGGAGTCGGCCAGAGCTTGGCGGCCCCGAACGCGCCGCCGGAATTCAACACCACCACCTGCCGTCCCGGCGGCAGCCGAAATTTTCGCCAGACGGCGTCGGCCGCCCGCTCGTCGGCGGGCAAGGTGGCGAGTTGGACCGCTCGCGAAGCGACCTCGCAGCCGGCCGCGTAGGCGAGATCGAGAAAATAATCGACCGCCGAGACGGGCAGCCGCCGCCCATCGGCTTTCGGCGGGTGGAGCGTTCTCGTCAACAACAACCCGCGGCCGCCGCGCGCGTAGCCGAGCCGATCTTTGGCGCCGCCCGCCCAGGCCAGCAGGGCGGTCCGCCAACTGTTGGGCAGCAGCACTGCCAGGTCGGCACGCTCGCGCCGCAGCCGCCGCACCAACGCCCAGCCGCGCTCGCGCAGGTCGGGCGAACGCGGATCGTAGAGAAGCTGATCGTCGAGCCAGGTGGTGCCGGCCAGCACCTCGGCGACGTGCGGACGCATGACGCCGAGAATGCGACCACGCTCGCCCAGGTGCTCGCGCAAGGCCCGCAGCATGGGCGTGGCCATGACCACGTCGCCGACCCAGTTCGGCAGAAAAACCACGATCTTCGTCATTCAGCCGCCCTGGGCGCCATGCCCGACATGGAAACGTTCGCCACGCTGGAAAAGTGCGGTCCTTGCAGGGTTGTGGCCGTGGCGGGAGGCGCGGGCCGAACGCCATCGCCCGCTTTTTGCAGCGACGCCACAATGCGCGTCGTCGAAACGCCGTCGACGAGGCCCACCACGCACACCGTTCCGCCGTAACCGGTGACCACTTCGTGCCCCACGACTTCGTCGAGCGTATAGGTGCCGCCTTTCACCAACACGTCGGGCCGCAAGCGGTGCAAGAGCGCGTGCGGCGCCGCTTCGTCGAAGACCACCACGTGGTCGACCGCGGCGAGCGCCGCCAACATCGTGGCCCGATCGCGCTGGCCGATCACCGGACGCGACGCGCCTTTCAGACGGCGGACGCTGGCGTCGCTGTTGACGGCCACCACCAACACGTCGCCCAGCATACGGGCCTCGGACAAGTAGCTGACGTGCCCCACGTGCAGCAGGTCGAAGCAGCCGTTGGTGAACACGATCCGGCGGCCCGCCGCGCGGTGCTTGTCGACGAGCCGCTCCAATTCGTCGAGACCGACGAACTTGTCGGTCGGCGGCAGCGACTGGGGGGCGGCCACGGGCGCGGCATGTTCGGCCGAGCGGCCTTGTTCGATCAAACGCTGGCGGATTTCCGCTCGCGGCACCACCGCCACGCCGACCTTTTCCACTTCCAGCCCCGCGGCCACGTTGGCCAACTGCAACGCCTGCGGCGGCGGTAATTTGGCCGCCAGCGCCACGCCGATCATGGCCAACGCCATATCGCCGGCGCCCGTGATATCGTAGACCGCCCGTGGCCGCGTGGGGAACATCCGGGCGGTGCCGCCGCGATCGACCAAGGCCATGCCGTCGCGGTCGAGCGTGACGATGCCCAGATCGAGTTGCAAGTCGTCGCGCAGCTTCGTCGCCGCGCGGAAGGCGTCGGCGGCCGTTTCGATGCGGATGCCCGTGGCCATCTCAGCCTCCAGCCGGTTCGGCGTCATGGCAGTCGCTCCCCGGTACCGCGAATAGTCGTGCCCGCGAATCGGGTCGACCAGCAGAGGCACGCCCGTACGGCGAGCGGCGTCGATCACACCGCAAAGCAACGTGGGTGTGCAAACACCTTTGGCATAGTCCGACACGAGCACGATATCGAACTCGCCGAGCCGCTCGATCACCGATTCCCGAAGCTGCCGTTCCAACTCCGGCGAAATGGGATCGCGCGTTTCGCTATCGACCCTCAGCATCTGATGCGGATGGCGGCCCTGGGCGCGGCCGATGAATCGCTCTTTGACGGTGGTGGGCCGCGAGGGATCGTCGAGCAAGAGCGATTGGTCGGTGCCAACTTCGCCGATCAAGCGTCGCACTTCTTCGCCATCGCGGTCGCAGCCCAGCACTCCGGCACAGGCCACCTCGGCATCGAGGCCGCGGAGCATGTTGCAAACGTTGGCCGCGCCGCCCAGCCTCGCCTCGCGCTGGTCGGCACGCAGCAGGATCACCGGCGCTTCTTGGCTGACACGCTCAGCGTTGCCGAATGTGTAGCGGTCGAGAATCAAATCGCCCAACACGAGCACGCGCGGGCACACCAGGCGATCGAAGACGGTCAGTAAGTCGGGCGTGCTCATGGGGATGGTCTTCCTTGACACGAGGCGCAACTCAAAGTCGTCCCTGACTTTGACGGCCAGGCGAGTTTTACCGACTACGGTCGGAGCGGGCAAGGGAGGTTAATCGAGTGTGAACGGGCTGTCAGCCACGTCCTCGTGCCGGATTTCGTCCACCGGTTCACGCCGGCCTTCGCCCGCATAGAGGCGATTTGGGCAGTTAATCACCCATCCCGGCACTTGGCCGACGTTTCGATAAGCATGCACCACCCCCGGCGGAATGAGCACGGCCTGCATGTTCGATTGGCCCACCACGACCGTTTGGCGGCGGCCGTACGTCGGCGATTGCTGGCGAGCGTCCCATAAATAGAGCTTGAAATCGCCGGGGCCAAGGAAGGCGAAATAGTCCGACTGGCCGGTGTGCTCGTGCGGACCACGGGCGACGCCCGGCAACGTCTCGCTGACGTAGCCCATCTGCGGCCGGTCGCCGGCAGCCAGCTCGTCGTGTCGAAAAAGCTCGACCAGCCAGCCCCGAGCGTCGTGAAAACGCTTCAGCGGCTTGAAAACCACCCCCTCGATCGCACCCGGCTCGAACATCGTCATCTTTCTTGGTCGATAAGAAACTAAGAGATCGCGTCTGACTGGCGGCCAGGCATTGGCTATGCCCGGCCACCGCCCGTCGCCCGATTATAGCCAAATCGGTCGTGCTCGCGGCCCAAAAAACGAGCCAGGTCGGGGTATTTTGAGATGGGAAACCAGCCCACCTAACAATTTTGAAACAAAACGCTGGACACGGACGTGGGACTTGGTATGATCGAGCTTGTCAAGAGGAGATTGAGGTCGCTTGAGACTGTCTGACTCATCCTTATCTTCAGCAGAAAGTTTCCCCTAAGCTTCTCGGCCTCTTCTCTGTTCCGGCCCCGCCGTCTCGCTTCGCTGTGAGCGGCGGGGTTTTTTGTTTGCTTGGCGGCGAAGTGCAAGTCGATGTCGGGCGACGTCTCGTGGCAGTTGAACGCAGCGCGGGGCAACCTGCAATGCGGTGACCTGCGCGCATCGCTCGACGCACGGACCCCAGCCCGCGGGCTATTTGACGTCCGTTTGACCGACCGCTTGCCGGAGGGCTGCGGCTTTCTCGGCGTGGGCATCGATGCGGCCGCTCCCGACACGCTCGCCGACCTCTACCATCGCGGCGGCGACCTGATTGCTCGCTACCGTCAGAGTCTGCAGCGCGGCTTTGCGGCCGAGGTCTATTGGCGGGCGGGTCTACTCCATGTTGGCGGCGGTCGTTTTCCCTACTGCGATCTGCTGGTATCGGTCGAAACACAGCTTCTCGACAGCCACCCGCTCCTCGTGGCTCAGACCTGGCTGCCGCTAGCCGCGGGCCGAGACGTGCTGCAGGGCAAGGACTATTGCGTCGCCCGGCTGGCGGATGCCGCGGTGTCGTACATCGAGTTGTGCCATCCGGCCGACGCGCTTGGGCAAGCGTTGCAGCCGTATGCGAGTGGCCTTCGTCTCACGACGCGGTTGTTTGGTCTGCCGCTGGAGAAAGGGGTGATTCTTCGGTCACGTCTTCGGGGCCTGTTTGTCTCGCGGGCGGACGACGAGTTGGTTGCTCGTGCGGCGCTGGCCGATTTCGCCTCGCTGCCGCCGCCCTTGACGGCGTGAGCGCTACTTTCATCTTGCGGGCGGCCGTTTTAATATAGACCCGCCGCCACAAGGGCGGTCATGCTTTTCGCCACGCCTCACCTTTCACATTCGAGCCTGCCATGTCTGTCCGCACGCGTTTGTCGATCATGATGTTCTTGCAGTATTTCGTATGGGGTTCGTGGGGCGTCGCCGCCGGAACCTATATGGTCGAGACGCTGCGTTTTCCGGGTAAGAACGTCGGCTGGATCTACAACTCGCTGGCCATCGCGGCGATGATTTCGCCCTTGCTGGTCGGCTACGTCGCCGACCGGTTCTTCGCCACCGAAAAGATCCTTTCGTTTCTGCACATAGTCGGCGGCGGACTGCTGATCGCCGCCGCCCAACAGACCGAGTTTCCCAGGCTGATGGCGGTGATGGTGGCCTATGCCATCTGCTTCATGCCCACGCTGGCACTGACCAACTCGATCTCGTTTCACAACATCCGCGATCCGCAGCGCGAGTTTCCCGCTATCCGCGTGTGGGGAACGATCGGCTGGATTGCGGCGGGGCTGGTGGTGGGCATCTTGCTGGGCGAAAAGAACAAGTCCTTTTTCCAAATGGCCGGAGGCTCATCGATCTTGCTGGCTCTCTACTGCCTGACGTTGCCGCACACGCCGCCCGGGCGCCGCGAGACCTCCGGCGATGCCCTGGGCATGGGCGCGATCGGCCTGTTGCGGGAACCGTCGTTCGCCGTGTTTGTCGGCTGCTCGCTTTTGATTTGCATCCCGCTGGCCTTCTACTACACGTTCGCCAACACCTTTCTGACCGAGACCGACATGCCCGTGCCCACGGCCCTGCAAACGACCGGGCAGATCTCGGAGATTTTTTTCATGGCCGCCATGCCGTTTTTCATCCGCCTCCTGGGCGTCAAGAACATGCTGCTGGTGGGCATGTTGGCCTGGGTGCTGCGTTACTGGTGTTTTTCCACGCTCACGTTCAACTGGGTGCTGTTGGGACTGGTGCTGCACGGCGTGTGCTACGATTTCTTCTTCGTCGCCAGCCAGATCTACGTCGATCAGCGGGCGCCCCGGCACTTGCGGGCCAGCGCTCAGAGCTTCATCGCCTTCGTTACCTTGGGAGTCGGCCTTTTCTTGGGAAACCAGGCCGCCGGTTACATCGTCGATCGGTTTCCACCGCCTACCTTCGAGGTAAAAAAACCCAGCGGCGCCGCCGCGGGCTGGGCCGTGTTGCCGGCCTGGCGGTCGCAGGAGCAATACACGGGCTTCTGGAAGTACCTCGATCTCTCGGCCACCGTCCGCCAATGGCTGTCGCCGCAGAGCAAGCAGGAGCAGCCGCCCGACTTCGCCCAGCAGAACGACAAGAACAAAGACGGTCGCATCGAGCTTTCAGAGGTTCCCGAGGAATGGCGCGAGCAGAAAAAGGCCCAGCCGTCCGACGACGACCTGGTTTATTCCGGCTTTCCGATTCGCAGGTTGTTGCACAACTTCGACCAGGACGAAGATGCCGGCGTGAGCCGCGCCGAGTGGCGCGCGGCCCAGGCGCACAAATGGTCCAAGATCTGGCTGGTGCCTGCCGCCATGGCGGCCGCCACTTCGCTGTTGTTCCTGATCGGCTTCCACGATCGCCCCGACCGCCAGACGACCGAAGCCATGGCCGAAGAGGCGGTGCTGGGACCGGGCGAGGGCCCTGAGCCGCAAGTGGGGTAAAGAGGGAATTGCAAATTGCGAATTTCAAATCGGCAATTGCCTGACGTATCCAAGACCCAAGACCATCCGAATCCATGCTCAGTTTGAAATCGAGCACTTCGCCGCACTGGCTGGCGACTGCCGAACAGCATCTCGACGAGGTCTTGCTCGACCATGCCCACTGCGAGAAGAAAGCGGCGGGCACGGCGATGAACCTGATCTTCGCTTATGTCGACCGCGTCGAGCTGGTCAAATCGCTGTCGCCGATCGTGGCTGAAGAACTCGATCACTTTCAACGGGTGAAGTTCAATCGGTCTTGGCGGGTCTGCCCGCGGCGACTATAGTTGCACGCCCACTTCCGCTTTCCCTCCAGGGGTCAGACCACATTCCAGCGCGATGAATCTGCGCCGTGCCCATCCACTGCTGCGCGATTGCATTCTGCTGGCGGCCTGCTGCGCGGTCGGCTGCGCATCGGCCGGTCCTCAGCCGGCCCGTAAATGGTACGACCCTTTCGGACTATTCCATAAGGACGAAAAGGAAGGGCCCCAGTACAAGGTCATCACCTCCACGGAACGGGTCAAAATTTTGCGGGACCTGGCTAAAAAGGCGAAAACGCTCCCGCCCCCGGAACAAGAACGCGCCACCGACGAGCTCTGCCAGGCGCTGCCCAAGGAACAAGACATTCTGGTGCGGGCGGAGATGCTACGGACCATCGCCCTGTTTCCCGGCCCACGTGTGGAAGCGATGCTCAAAGCCGGCATGCGCGACGCCGACCAGGACGTGCGCATCGCCTGCTGCGACGCCTGGGGCACCCACGGGGGAAGCGAGGCCAACCACGTGCTCTGCGAAACGCTCACGGGCGATACCGATCGAGACGTGCGGATGGCGGCGGCCAGGGGCCTGGCGATCATGAAAGACCCGCAATCGGTGGGTCCGCTAGTGCTCGCCTTGGACGACCCCGATCCGGCCATTCAATTCCGCGCCATGCAGTCGCTGAAGGCGATTACCGGCAAGAAATACAAGTCGGTGAAGGAATGGCGCGACTACTCCGAGGGAAATCCGCCCAAACCACCCTCCGTCGCAGCGCGATGGAAACGATGGTTTTGATTCTAGGGCCCGCCACCAACCACGGACAACGGACGCTTCCTTGGCCTATACTTTCCCTGTGAAATAGGCACTTAGGACCGCATCATGGACGTACTCTCGCAAATTCTCGTTTGGGTGCTCGCCAGCGTGGCTGCCAGCCTGGCGGCCGGCTTCTTTATCGGCCGCACAACCACTCATTCCGAGCAAGAGCGGCGGGCGATGCGCGAACGAGAGAACTCGTTGCGGGCGCTCATCGAAGTGCTTCGCAGCGTGCAAGAACTGAGCACCGACGTCGACAACCGCAATAGCGAAATGGCCGAAGTTCGCCGGCACGTTGACGATATTCGCGTCACCGGCGAGCTGGAAGTCATTCGGCAGGAGATCCTGGGGCAAATCAAGACGATTCTCGACTCGAACCAAAAGCTCGAAGAAGACCTGACCTTTGCCCGTTGCCGCATGGAAGAGCAGGCCGAAGAGCTCGACCGCACGCGGCGCGAAGCCCATACCGATGCCTTGTCGGGCGTGGCCAATCGCAAAGCCTTTGACGACAAGCTCAAGCTGCTCTTCGGTTATCATCGCCGCGACGGCATTGCCTTCGCCTTGATGTTGGCCGATCTCGACCGCTTCAAATGGATCAACGACACCTACGGGCACCAAGCGGGCGACCGCGTCATTGCACAGCTCGGTCGCTTGCTGTCCGAGCTGGTGCGCGAAGGCGACTTCGTGGCCCGCTTCGGCGGCGACGAGTTCGCCGTGCTGCTGCCACACTGCGATGCCGAGACGGCCCTCAAAGTCGCCGACCGCATCCGCCTGGCCGCGACCCGCGCCAACTTCGGCGTGAGCAGCGAACAGACCGCGGTGACCGTCAGCGTGGGAGTGGCCCTGGCGCGTCACGGCGACACGGCCGAATCGCTTTTCAAGCGGGCCGACGAAGCGCTCTACTCGTCCAAAAAAGGCGGTCGCAATCAGGTGCAATGCGAAAACCCATTCGCCGCCTCTTTAACCGTCTTGCCAGTCCCCGCAGACTCCCTCTCGACGCCGCAGCCCGTGTAACTTGCCGGGTCCGGCGGTCCGGTTTTGGCAAGCCGCACCGCCAGCGGCTCAGGCTGGTCAACTCGGTTCCCGAAGGCGTCCGATACTGCTTTCTGCCCATTGGCACAGCACGAGAAACGCCCTTGATCGAAGCATGATGTCTCTCCCCCAGAATAAGCAGCGGACGGCCGGGCTGGTCGGCATCGTTCTCGTATCTTGCCTTGCCAGCCGAGCGAGCCAGGTTGGCGCTGCCGACAGCGGCCCGGTGTTGCGCACGGTGGCCGAACGACGGCCCGCGCTCACGGACTCGTCGTCACCGCAGTCGAAGCCGTCGGGCCAAATCGAGCGTTTGCTGAACAAGATTCACCGGGTGTCGAACCATTACTACCAGCGGACGCTCACCACCCAGGACCAGAACTGCTGGGAAGTGATGCACTGGATTATCGCTTACGGCGTGAAGTCGCACATCCTGCGGGGCGGGTCCGATGGTTTGCCGGTCAACTCGATCGGCTGGCTGTGCTACGGCGGGCGGTGTGCGGGCCAGCCCCTGGTGTATGTCGACCAGGGCCGCATCACGGCCTCCAAGGGGCCGCACGTGCAAGGGCACCAGGGCCAGTTCTTGGCCATCCTGGCGCAAGCCAAGGCGATGAAGGACTATCCCATGCGCGTCGGCAACCAATCGTTCACGGTCGCCGATCTGATCGAGACCGAAAAGCTGGGCTGCCAGTCGGGCATGGAGCTGACCTTCAAGTTGATCGCACTGGCTCATTATTTGGACCTGAACGACACCTGGCGCAATTCGGCCGGCGAAGAATGGTCGGTCGCGCGGCTGGTGCAAGAAGAGATCAAGGCGCCGATTCGCGGCGCGGCCTGCGGGGGCACGCACCGCTTGATGGGACTTAGCTATGCCGTTCATGAGCGGCAAAAGCGAGGCGCGCCGCTCGACGGCCAGTTTCACCGGGCAGACACTTATATTCGCGACTTTCACCGCTACGCCTTCAGTCTTCAAAACGCCGACGGCTCGTTCAGCACCAACTGGTTCAAAGGCCCCGAAGCCAAGCCCGACCTGGAGCGCCGCCTGCAAACCACCGGTCACATCCTGGAATGGCTGGCCTACTCGGTCCCGTCCGAAATGCTCGACGACCCGCGGCTGGTGCGTGGCGTCGACTATCTGGCGACGCTGTTGTTCACCAACGCCGACAAAGAATGGCCGCTCGGCACGTTGGGGCACGGCCTGCACGCCTTGGCGTTGTTCGACGAGCGCATTCAGAAAGAGCGGGCACAGGCCGTCGAACCGCTGGCCCGGCGTCGACCTCGCACGCCGCCATCCGAGAAGCGGGCCGCGCGGAGCAACAGCCGCAATAGACGATGAGCGGCTGGCGCTCCGTCAATCGTCCTTTGTGGAGCGATCGGTTCCAGCGGCTCGAAAGGCGAAATCGTGACGGACATCTCCGGTTACCAAGCGCCATCGATGCTGCTGGCGTTTATCGGCTTGAATGGGTCGTGGGCTAATTCGCTGGCCGAAGTGGATTGGGCGTGGCTCCAAATCGCCGGCGATTGGATCATCCGCGTGTGCATGCTGTTTTACGTGCCGCAGCGGCGCAGTCCGGGGGCAGCACGGGCGTGGCTGCTGTTGATATTCTTCTTTCCCTGGGCGGGACTGATTCTCTACTCGTTTATCGGCCGGCCATTTCTGCCGCGGCGGCGCCAAGAGCGACAGGAACAGGCCATTCGATTGATTCACGACCTGCGGCAGCGGTTCGCCGAAAGCGAACACCTGACTCGGCCCAAACTTGCCGAGCCGCTCGACCAGGCTGTGACGCTGGCTCAACAGCTCGGCGATTTCGGCATCCTGGGAAACAACCGCTTTGAGCTGCTTACCGACTACGCGGCCGCAATCGACCGGCTGGTCGCCGACATCGACGCCGCCGAGCGACACGTTCACCTGCTCTACTACATCTTCGCCGACGACGCCACCGGCCGTCGAATCGCCGATGCCTTGCGTCGTGCAACCGCCCGCGGCGTGCCGTGCCGGCTGCTGCTGGATGCCTTGGGGGCGCGCTCGGCGCTGCGCCGCTTGGCGCCCAAATTGCGAACGGCGGGCATCGAAGTTGTCTCGGTGTTGCCGTATCGGCTGTGGAACCGCAATCGCGGCCGGCGCGATCTCCGCAATCATCGCAAAATCGCGGTCATCGACGGCCGGGTCGGCTACATCGGTTCGCAAAACTTGATCGACGCCGATTTCAAGCGGGGCCTGGTCTATGAAGAGCTGGTGGCCCGCGTGACCGGCCCTGTGGTCGGCCAACTGCAGGCCGTCTGGCTCGTCGACCGTTACATGGAGACCGGCACGATCTTCTCCGACGACGACCTGTTCCCCGCGCCTATCATCGCCGGATCTTCCGCGGCACAAAGCCTGCCGAGCGGCCCCCTCTACCGCCGGGCGAACGTGCAGCGCACGCTGGTGGCCCTGGTTCACGGAGCGCGGACGCGGGTGGTCATCACCACGCCGTATTTCGTGCCCGACGAGCCGTTGGTTCAGGCCCTGCAGACCGCAGTGCTGCGTGGCGTGGAGGTCCACCTGATCTTGTCGCAGGCCCGCGACCAGGTGTTGGTTTGTCTGGCGCAGCGGTCGTATTACGAAGACATGCTGGAGGCCGGCGTGCGGATTCATCACTATCAGCCCGGCTTCCTGCACGCCAAGCACGTGACGATCGACGACGACGTGGCCTTGTTCGGCTCCAGCAACATCGACATCCGGTCATTTCAATTGAACTCGGAGATCAGCGTCTTGATCTACGACCGCGAGGTCGTGGTCCGACTGGCCCAGATCCAGGAAAACTACCTTGCGCATTGCCGGCAGTTGTCTTATGATGAGTGGCTGCGCCGGCCGCTCCGGGCAAAATTGGCGGAGAACACGGCCCGGATGGTCGATTCGCTGCTGTAACGAGACACCTTTGAGGACGATATGGCCACCGCTTCGATCCAAAAACTGAAGACGTTCCGCTTCGTCGTCTATCTCCGTGGCGTCCGCGGCATTACGCGGCGCCTTCAAGACCGAGTGTACGAGGCCGGTTGCGACGACGCGGCCCTCGTCTGCCAGAACGGCAAAGTCCTCTTGGATTTTGACCGTGAGGCCGCCTCCATGCCCGATGCGATTCAAAGCGCGCTCACCGACATCGAACGAGCCGGACTTCGCGCGAGTGAGATCGTTCTGCGGTAGCAGGGATTTCCTTACGGCGCGTTCCAAGCCCGCGTTCATCCTTAGGCATCGCTTTCTTCGTGCATCCAGCGCTTCAATAGCGGCACCAGGGCAAAGCAGATGACCGCCGAAATGATGGCGGCGACCGCGATGTGGCCAAATACGTCGCCGTAAATGTGGACCGTCTTGATGGGCGGCGGCATGATGCCCTTTTGACCCGCGACTTGCTCGACGCGCGTGAACTGGGCAATGATCGCCGCCAGATACAGCGAAAAGGCCGTCGACAAGAACCAAGCGCCCATCACCGTGCTCACCAGGTGCTTGGGCGAAAGCTTGGTGACCATCGCCAGGCCCACGGGCGACAAGCAGAGCTCGCCCGTGGTGTGGAACAGATAGCCCAAGAGCAGCCAGCCGATGCTCACGATTCCGCGTGCGTCGGCCTCCCGGGCACCATACCAGAAACCGACGAAGCCCAAGCCAAGCTGCAGGAGTCCCAGAGCAAACTTGAACGGCGTGCTCGGCTCGAGACCCCGCGCCCCGATCGAGTTCCAACGCTTCTTTCCTGCGCCGTTTTGCGTCGACCTGCCGATTCGCACCGCTGTAACCCGATCCAACGACCGCTAATGGTATCCGATCGAAAAGTCCGGATGTCTTGCGTTGCCTTTGCCTCTTTGGCTCATTACGGATTTGTAATCATTCGGATCCTTCCGGCCCTTGACGGCAGCGATGTTTTGGTAAAATGGCTTTCGTTTGGAAGGTCGGGCAGTGAATAATGGTCGCCTGGTCCGTGACGCGGACCAAAGGTCGTTCACCAAGCCGGTCGTGCAAGCAAATTGATGCCGTCTGGGACCGAGCGGGAAATGTAGCACGTACGATTTATCACATAACGCCTAAGTTCAAGTTTCGCGGTTTCCGGACATAGTTCGAGCCGGCCGTCGCGTTGGGTGCGGCGGCAAAACAGCAGTCGTTGAGCCGTAATTCGCGAGACAGAGCTCGCGTCGGCTTGGTCAGCCCGCGTGGCTGATAAA